>NZ_JBNYXW010000009.1:0-266736 GCF_051380875.1 Janthinobacterium woesei | reverse complement strand
GGAAATAAAAATCCACACTGCCCGCCGCGATTTTAATTCGATGTCAAGTGTATTTATATTAATGTTGAAAATAAATTACTTAAACGCACGCCAATCCCTTAACTTGGGTGGATTGGGCGGCACCCGCCCGGGCACCGCCGCACTTCCCATTCGCACTTCCCTTTTTACACGCCCGTATCGCGCACCTTCTCGACCTGGTCGAACTCGACGTTATAGTACGCTGCGCCACTCACTTCGGCCTTGCGGATAGACACCGGCTGCACGATGTCACGCGTAGCGGCATCGATGCTCACGGGGCCGCGCACGCTGGTCCACGCCATGCCGCAGCGAGCGTGCCTTAGCGGGATTTGATGCGCGCCGCTGCCATTGCCGAGCCAGCGCTGGAACTGGCGCCGCCCACGGAAGCCGATGATATCGTGGCGGACTACCGGCATGTTGGCCTCACGCTGGGAAGGCACCCGCTGGCCCTCTTGCGCGAACGCCTTAACAAGATGCGCTTTGTGCCTTCGGACATTCTGAACAGTACAGCAGTACATGGCACTTTCGGTGTTCCGTTCGCTCGGCTCGCTGTCGAATGCACAGCTGGCTGCAGATCACAAAGCGATGACGAGGAATGCTTATACGCCCAGCTTGCGGCGGATAAGTGCCCCATAGTTGTCCGGAAATAATCTGGAGATGCGATGCAAGGTACGCGCACCACTTCCCACCAATAAGCGCTTGTCGCCACGGATCATTCCTGCAACGATCTCGCGGGCGCACTCTTCAGGCGTGGTGACCATTTGCCGAAGGTTGGCTTCCTTCATTCTTTCTTCGACCGCACTCTCATGCGCCGCGTTGGGCGACTTGCTGATGTTGGTGTTGATCCCACCAGGATGCACCAGTACCGCTCGCACGCCCGTACCTTCCAATTCCTGCCACAAAGTCTCGGTCAGCCCTCTCACCGCGAATTTGGACATCACGTAAGCGCCCGAGCAGGCCGTGGCAACCAATCCGAATACACTTGAGACGTTGACGATGCACCCTTTTCTCTGTGCCAGCATGCCCGGCAAGAATGCCTTGGTGCCGTAGATGACTCCCCACAGATTGACTGCAAGGACCTTCTCTATTTCTTCGATGGTCAAGTGCTCGACGGTGGCGATGACCGCCGTGCCCGCGTTGTTGACAACGTAGTCGACGTCGCCGAAATCACGTCTTACCTCGTCGGCATGGCGGAATACTTGCTCACGCAATGAAACGTCGAGCACATACGAGCGGGCCTCAGTTGCAGCCGGCAGCAGCGCAATCGTCGCGGCCAGGTCGGGTGCGCTAATATCGGACAGCGCCAATTTTCCGCCGTGGCGCGCCACCTCCAACGCCAGCGCGCGGCCGATGCCGGAACCGGCCCCGGTGATGACAACCACCTTGTCTTTGAACATTAAAAGTCTCCCTATTTTTTGTGTTGCGCACTATGCATTTTTACAAGAAGCAGCTCTTGCGCGTCAGATCGCGCGTCCCGCCTTGACCCAGTGCGGTGCCCGAATATCCTTTTTCAATACCTTTCCCACCGCGCTACGCGGTAGCTGGGCGATGAAATCGACGCTCTTCGGCGACTTGACGGAGCCAAGCTTTTCCTTGCACAGTGCGATGAGTTCCGCCTCCGTCACCTCCGCTCCGACAACCAGTTCGACCACCGCCTTGACCTCCTCACCCCACGTTTCGTGCGGCACGCCGATAACGGCGCAATCCTGAACTGCCGGATGCGACCACAGAACCTGCTCAACCTCGCTCGGGTAGACGTTGAAGCCGCCGCTGATGATCATGTCTTTTTTGCGGTCGGTAATATGCAGAAAGCCTTCAGTATCAAGATGCCCGACGTCGCCGGTGTGCAGCCAACCGTCAATCACCGTTTCGGCGGTCTTCTCCGGCTGTTTGTAATAACCCTTCATGACGATGTCGCCCCGCACGCAGATCTCCCCGCTTTCGCCTGGCGCCAGCGGCCTGCCAGCGTCGTCCATGATCGCCAGCCCGTTAAGCGCGCAAGGTAGACCGCAGGCCAGCAACCTGTTGTTCGGGGCGACCGCCCCATCAACGAAATGGTCCCCCGGGCGCATGAAGGCGATCGCCCCCGGTGCCTCTGTCTGTCCGTAGCCCTGAAACATGACCGGACCAAACACGGTCAGTGCTTTCTTCAGCTTTTCGACCGACATCGGTGCGGCTCCGTACATGAAATAGCACAGCGAAGAGAAATCGCGTTTCTCGATGCCTGGAATTTCAAGCAAACGGTAGATCACCGTTGGTGGCAGAAAGAACTCGGTAACGCGGTACTGCTCGATCGTATCGAGCAGCACCAGTGGATCCGGCGTTGACAGGATGACTACCGTGCCGCCGCGCGCTGTCGCGGAAAGCGACAGGAAGCCGGCGCTGTGCGTCATCGGTGCCGCGGCAAGGTTGACGACCGCAGCACCCGGGGGATAGTAGACATTGATCAGTGACGCTGCGAGAGATACGCTCAGGTTTCGGTGCGTCTGCATTACGCCTTTCGGGGCGCCCGTGGTACCACCGGTGGGCATGATCGCTACGACGTCATCCATATCGAAAGCGATCTCGGGTGGGGTGCGCGGCTTGTCAGCGAGCCAGGTGTTCAGCGAAATACAGCCTGGCGCGTCGCCGTCGATGCAAATGAAATGCCGGATTTGCGGGCAAGCGGCGCGCAGCGCCTCGACCACGGGCGCAAACGCCCGCTGGAAGAACAGCACTTCCGCATCGAAATTCTGCAGCAGGCTCGCGCTTTCCTCCGCTGCGCTGCGTGGATTCAACGGTACCCAGGCGAGTCCGGCGCGCCAGATTCCGAGTACGCACATCCACGCCACCGGGTCATTCCCCGCCAGCACGGCCCCCTTCGTTTCCCGTGTCAAGCCAGCATCGACCAAACCATGCGCAATCTGGCACGTGAGTCCATAGGTCTCGTCGAACGTCCAGGTTTGGCCGTCCATGATGTAGGCCGCACCGTTGCGGTTGAGTAAGCAGCCGCGGTCAAAAAAATCAATCATCGCCATCTGTTATTCTCCAGAATTCATTCGCGTCACAATGCGGCTTCGATACATGCTCAATTCCGGCCCCAGTTTTCTTGCTGGTGCAACTGACTCAGGAGATAACCGTAATGCATGATCAGAACATAGTTTTCGCCGTCCTCGATCTGCATTGCGCGCGCGTCGCGCAGCAGCTTTTCGATCGGAAACTCGCGCGTCAAACCGACGCCGCCAAACAGTTGCAGCGACTCGTTCACTACCGTCAGCATTTCGCTGGAGCAGAAGGCCTTGCCCGATGCAGTGAAATAGGGATGCGGGCGAGGCGAACACCTGGTGTATTCGGCGACGTGACGCGCCATTGCGCGGATGGCCTCAACTTTCGTACCGATCAAACCGATCCGGTATTGCGTCAACTGATGCTCGGCGAGCAATGCGCCACCCTGGCGCCGTTCATGCACGTAGGTCAGCGCCATTTCAAATGCCGCCCGGGCGACCCCAGTGGAAATATGGCTCATGGAGGTCCCGGCATGCGCCCACGCCTGCGCGTGCTTGAGTGCGTAGTCGTCACGGGTGGCGATCGCAAAGCGCCGCGGAACGCGCACGTTGTCGAAGTAAATTTCGCCTTGGGGAAGTGAACGCTTGCCCATCTTCTCAAGTGGTTTGCCGCGGGAAACGCCTTTGATGTCGAGCGGCAGGATCACATTGCAGCCGTAGGTATCGCCGTTTTCTTCAAAAAAACCGTCCCCATAGTCGGCCACGAGATCCAGCAAGGCAACCTGCGCGACCGGTCCGTTCGACACCCATGCGGAAGTCTGGCCGTTGAAAATGATTTCGCTATCCGTAAAAGTTGCTTGCAGGTTGCCCTTATTGCCGCGCGATCCGGGATGTCGCTCCGCACCGTACAAAATCAGCCCGTCGGAGCCGCGGTCGGGTTGGGTAGCACCCCAGCAACCCAGCTTGCCATTGCACATGTCAATTAATTCCTGGTTGCCGCTCGCATGCGCCATCACCAGGGGCATGCCACCGGCGCCAACCGAAACGGCCAGCCCCGCATCGCCCCATGCCAACTCTTCCACGACGATGCCTTCCATCCGTGCAGCGGCGGCAGGGTCCAGGCCGGCGAGTGCTTCGGGGCCGAGCCCGAGCTTGAATGCTTCCTGGTGGAATTGCCAGAACGGCGATTCGGGAAGATAGGCCTGATCTGCAGGCATCAGGTCCAGTTCGCGCGCGATCGGCCGCATCACGTCCGCCGCAAATCGGTGCAACGCGGCTTGGGCGCCGCCCTCTTCTTCCGACATGTTCGCCTCGAATCCGGAAAGGCCGACTACAGGCAACGGTACGTGCTGGGGTGTGTTCATGGCAAACTCCTGGAAGACGGTGTGTGGGTTGGCTTGGCGATATGAATTGGCAACTTGGGCGGTATCGAAAACTTCATTTTTTTGATACCGCCGCCAGCAAGCGGTCGATCGTGCGAGGCAGGTCCAGCTCGGTTTCCCGGCCTTGTCCAAGCGCAAGCATCGCCTGGACCCCTTCATGGAATTCGGGGCGCGCCATGCTGCTACGCATAGCCTCGTTTTCGTACGCCAAGCCGGCAAACAGCGGTTCGACCGCGAATGCCAAGGTGCGCTTGATGGTCTCGCGGTTCACGCCGATCGCATGCGCCGAACGTTGCGCAATGCGCTCGGCCAGCGTCGCGACATAGCTGTCGAGTTCGTCGGCTGGCAGGACGCGATTGATGATGCCGTACTCCTGCGCCTCCTTACCGCTGAAGTCGCGTGCGCTCAACAGGACTTCCAGTGCGCGAGCCGGACCGCACGCCATCGCCAGGCGCGTCGTACCGCCACCGCAGGCAAGAAATCCGCTGCTGGCCTCTGGCGCGCAGAAGCGGGATGCATCGCTGGCGAAGCGCATGCTCATGCCGAGGATCAGCTCGAGGCCGGCGCCGCGACAGATGCCGTCCACTTTGGCAATGGTCACTTGCGGCAGGTTCTGAATGCACAGCGACACCGATTGCAGGATATTGATATCGTCGGATTTGCTCTTGCTCGCCGTATCATCTCCTGCGGCGAGCAGATCGTTCAAATCGAAATGTGCGATGAAGAAATCTGCCACGCCACTTTCGAAAATGACGACCTTCACCGAAGTGTCGAAAGTGAGCCCGCCGACCAGCTCAAACAAGGCCTGGACCATGGCGCCATTGACGAGATTGACAGGGGGATTATTGATCGATACGTGCATGATTGCGCCGTCGGAACGAACGCGAAGTAATTGCTGGCTCATTGTCTTGTCTCCTGAATTGTTTTTAATCGATTCCCGGCGCTCGCTGCGCCGGGCAGGTCGCCCCTTGTACCAACGGGCTGTAATGTTAGTGACCCAGGATGGTCAGGGACACCACCGCTTCCTCGCCGCCGTACATGCCGCCGCCATTCTCGGCAATGCCGAAGCGCGCCCCTTGCACCTGGCGTGGACCGGCCTCGCCGCGCAACTGTACGGCCAATTCGAACAATTGGCCGATACCTGTCGCACCGATCGGATGTCCCTTCGACTCCAGTCCGCCGGACGGGTTAATCGGGATGCGACCGCCGAGCGAGGTGGCACCGGACTCTGCCAGCGCGCCACCGCCGCCAACCTCACAAAAGCCGAGCGATTCGCTCTGGACCACCTCGCCGAACGCAGTGGCGTCATGGACTTCCGCCACTGACATATCCTGCGGACCGACGCCAGCCTCGTCATAGGCGCGTTGCGCCGCAAGCCGTGTCACCGACTTGCCCCAGTCGCGCAACGCCCGGTCGGTACCGGTAGCGATAACGGAACTGAGCACTTTCAAGGCGCGGCTGGCGCGCAGGCGCTTCAAGCCAACGGCGTTGCAGATGACAACCGCAGCCGCCCCGTCGGTCATCGGTGCACACATGGGCACTGTGAGCGGAAAGCCGATCGGCCGCGCTGCGAGCACTTCCTCCACCGTAAATTCGCGGCGAAAGTGCGCGAGCGGATTCAGCGTGGAGTGTCGGTGGTTCTTCGACGAAATTACCGCCAGCTGTCGCTGCGTGGTGCCAAAGTCACGCATGTGCGCCCTGGCCGTGCTCGCATAGACTTCCATGAAGGCGCTGCGCCGGCCCGTGCCCGCCTCGGCCGCTTCGCCGCCGAGTTCTTTCAGCATTCTCTGCAGGGCCTCGGGGTCGTGGACGTCGTAGCCGCCTTCGAACATCGCGAACGACTTCGTCATATCGGCGAAATTCATCTTCTCGGCGCCGACTGCCAGGGCAACATCGGCCATACCGGAGCGCACGTAGCTGACGGCCAGGTGCACCGCACTGGAACCGCTGGCGCAGGCGTTCTCCAGGTTGAACATGGGGATCTTCTCGAAGCCCATCGAACGTAGCGCAATCTGGCCGGCGATCCCGTTCTGGCCCTCGAGCACGTCCTGGGCGGCATTCGAGAAAAACGCGACTTCGATATCTTTTTTCTCGGCGCCGGCGTCAATCAGGGCACCTTCGACGGCCTCGCGCGTCAGGTCCTTGACCGAACGTTCGAAGAAGACACCAAAACGCGTCATGCTGATGCCAGCAAGGTAGACTGGTTCTTTCATGATTTTCTTTCCGGAGAAATTAGACGACTGTCAGACGATGTGTTGCTGCGACATGCTCGCCAGCCCGAACGCCTTCAATGCGCCGAGCAGTTCACGATGCCCGAACACTTCGGAAGGCGATTTGAATCCGACCGCACGCGGCTCGCCGTAGGCCAGTTGCTTGGCCGCATAGGCCTGCAGCGCGCCTGTCATCAGATACCCACCGGTGCTGTAGATGATGCAGCTGGCGGCGACATTGTTGCCGCGTCCGTGGCACCAGTCGATCGCGCGGTGGACATGGCGCGATTCGCGCGGCGGCATGGACGGCGTCATGGTCGCGGCCATTTTGTCGAGCACGGGAATGAGCTGGTCCTCCGGAATCCATTGCAACTGCACCTTGAAGGCACGCGCGAGCTCGAGGATCCGCTTGTAGATTTCCTGGTTGGACAAGGCAACGGTCATACGGCAATTGCGCACGCGCGGATCGTGGCGAAACCAGACGGGATTCGCCGTTCCGCCCCAGGGCATTCCTTTCAGCACCAACCCGCCGGGGATTTGCATATCACTGACCTGGAAGCGGTCGTATTCGACCAGCTTGCGGTCGGCCAGATAGTGCGCCTTGTTGCGCACGACATCGAAAATAGACTCGGTCGATGCCTGGGTCGGCACCGCGACGCCGTAGGCGAACATGTCCAGCGAATCAATCCCTTCGGTTTCCAGGCAGACGCGCGCGGTAATTTCGCTGACCGCGTACATGTACGCGAGCGAGGACACCAGCGCCAGGCCTGCCTTTTCGAACCGCTCGCCGAATTGCGCTTCAATGTCGATCATGCTGGCTTGCTCGCCCGTCGTATCAAGGTAGTGGCAGCCTGCGCGCAGAGCTGCCTCGATCACCACCGGGGCTTTGCGCGTGAATGGCCCGACCGTGTTGCAGACGACCCGGCGGCCCTCGAACAATTTGGTCAGCGCCTCGACGCTGTGCTCTACTTCCACAATTTCGTATTGCGCGTCTTCGATCCCCGGCACCGTCCGCATTGCCTCTTCGATCCTGGCGCGATTACGGCCGGCCGCCACGAAGGGAACCCCGTACTCGCGCAGGAATTCCACGATCAGCCGACCGGTGTAGCCACTGGCGCCATAGACGACGATTGGATAATTATTGCTCACGTATATCTCCTTTTTATGTAGATGCCGGTCTGCGGCAATCTTTATGCTGTCAAGCCGATAGCCGGTGCCCGTTTGAGATGGGCTGACGACTGATGCGGACCGAAGCGCTGTTTTATGTATTCTGGCCTGCTACCACCCCGATTGCCCCCCTCAGCGAGGGGGGGGGCCAGCCGTTGCCGCGCGCACAGCCTTCCCTTGTACAAGCTGGTCCAGCCCCATCGCCTTGAAGACGAGCCTGTCAAACACCCGGTCAGGCAAGAAACGGCCGATCCACCAGACAGGGTCAAGCGGATAGCGGGTTTTCGGTGTCTTGCTTGTCAGTGCATGACTGACCGCAGCAGCGACGATGTCCGGGCTCGCCGCCTTGTCTTCGGATGTCGACAGGGAATGAAGAAATGCCTGCCACTGGCGCGCGTAGCCAGTGTTGGCGAAGCGCGTATCCGGGCTCTGCGCTGCATTTTTTTCGAACATATCGGTCCGGATAAAGCCCGGTTCGATAGCGCACACCTCGATGCCGTAGATCTTCAATTCACGCCGAAATGCCTGGGTAAGCGCTTCCAACGCATGCTTCGTTCCGGCATAGGCACCGAGGAAGGGCGCGGCAAATGCGCCGCTGACAGAACTGATGTTGACGATGCGCCCGGGACGATGCACTGCCCCCTCGCGCGCGCCTAGCAGGGGCAAGAATGCCTGGGTCACGCCAATCACGCCCAGCACGTTGACCTCGAACAGCGCGCGAATCTCGTCCAGATTGAGATGCATCAGCGGGCCGGTGACGTTAATCCCTGCATTGTTGACCAAGCCCGCCAGCCCCTGCCCTGCCACGATTCGGCTCACATCTTCGACAGCTGACGCAAGCGCCTCGCTGTCGGTGACGTCGAAATGCAAGGGCGTGAAGGCCTCGCCGAGCTGATCCTTCACACGCTGTCCGTCGCTTTCCTTGCGCACGCTGCCGAACACCCGGTAGCCACGATGGATAAGCTCGCGCGCAATGGCAAATCCGATACCGCTCGATACGCCGGTAACGACCACATACTGGTTCATTTCAGCACCTCATCCAAAATTGCTGTTCGCGACCGCGAGGCAGGCGCAGCCTGCTTGCGGGTTTCGTCCACCAGCAGGAAGTGTGCAAGCGCGGGCAGCAGAATCAGGGCGCCAAGCATGTTCCAAATGAACATGAAGGCGAGCAGAATGCCCATATCCGCCTGAAATTTAATCGGCGAAAAACTCCAGGTGGCAACCGCCAGGCCCAGCGTCACCCCGGTCAGCACGACCACCTTGCCGGTAAACATCAGCGCCTGGTGATAGGCGTCGGACAGGCTCATGCCTTTGCGCTGATTGCTCAGCGTGACCGAGAGAACATACAGCGCATAATCGACGCCGATACCTACGCCAAGCGCGATCACCGGCAACGTGGCCACCTTCACTCCCATGCCGAGCCACACCATCAGCGCCTCGCACAGGATCGACGTGAGCATCAGCGGCAGCACCGCGCACAGCACCGCGCGCCATGAACGGAAGGTGATGAAGGCCAGTATGATGACCGCCGCGTACACCAGCAGCAACATCTCAGTATTGGACTTCTTGACGACAATGTTGGTGGCGGCCTCAATCCCTGCGCTGCCGGCCGCTGGCAGGAATTGCACGGTTTTCGTGTTGTGATCGGCAGCGAATTTTTCCACTTTTGCGACCACCGCGTCCAGGGTGTCGGCCTTGTGATCCTTCAGATAGGCATACACGCTCAGCAAGTCGCAGTTCTGGTTGAACAGCTCGCGCGGTGCCCGGGTGACGATGGAATTAATCACTTGCTGGGAACGCGGGATGTCGAGCCACTTCATGCTCCCCTCATTGAGTCCGGCTGCGGTGCGCTTGGCAATCGCCGCGAGCGAATTGGTCGATTCAACCCCCGGCAGCTGCTGCAGTTCCCATTCCAGCGCGTCAACCAGCACCAGCGTGTTGTATTGCGCGCATTCGTACTGGGGAGTCTTGACCATGATGACAAACACATCGCTGCTGGCCGCATAGTTCGCAGTCATGTAGGCGTTGTCACGGTTGTAACGCGAGCCTTGGCGCAATTCCGGCGCCCCCGGATCGAGGTCGCCGATTTTCAGGTGCAGGCTGACGGCAAAGCCGGCCACCCCGAGCGCCACGGCGGTCAAGACAGCGACGCTCGCCCACTTGCGGCGGGTGAATTGGCCGAGGAATTCCCACAGCATGGGCTTGCGCCGAGCGGGATCACCATCCCCCTCGTTGTGCAAGCTGCGCCGGGCGGCGGCAGGGCTCACACCGGTGTAGGACAGCAAGATGGGAAGCAGCAGCAGGTTCGTGAAGATCAAGGCTGCCACGCCGATACTGGCGGCAACGGCGAGGTCCTTGATGACCCCGATGTCGATCACCATCAGCACCGCGAATCCGACGGCATCGGCCAGCAATGCGGTCAGACCGGCCAGGAACAGGCGCCGGAAGGTGTAGCGCGCTGCGACCAGGCGATGCACGCCCCGGCCGATGTCCTGCATGATGCCGTTCATTTTTTGGGCGCCATGGCTCATGCCGATCGCGAACACGAGGAACGGCACCAGAATCGAATATGGATCCAGCTCGTAGCCGAGCGTCGGCAATACGCCGAGCAGGAACACCACCGCGACCAGCGAGCAGGTGACCACCAGTAAGGTGCTGCGTATGCAACGCGTGTACCAGTAAAGAAACGCGGTACAAATGACAATCGCGATCGCGAAAAACAGCAGGACCTGCTGCAGCCCGGCGATCAGATCGCCCACCACCTTGGCAAAGCCCGTGATATGGATGCCGATGGTGGGCGACTCATACTTTGCACGGACATGCTCGAGGCGCTGCGACAGGTCGTTATAGTCGAGCCGCTTGCCGGTTTGTTCATCCCTCTCCATCAGCGGAACCAGCACGACGCTGGAGCGGAAATTGGCGGCGACGAGTTGGCCGACTTCGCCCGAACGCTCAACATTGGCGCGGAGCTGCTGCATGGCGGCAGGCGAGCCATCATAGGATTCGCCGATGACCGGCCCGCCATCGAGCCCGTCTTCGGTCACCCCGATCCAGCGTACGGCCGGCATCCACATCGACTTCATGAAGGCGCGTTCAACCCCAGGCATCAGGAAGACCTCGTCGTTGATCTTGCGCAGGGTCTCCAGATAGGCTGCGTCGAAGATCGTGCCTTGTTTGTTTTCGACGGCAATCCGCACCGTATTCCCCAGTCCCACCAGTTCGGACTTGTTCGCCAGGTAATTGACGATGTAGGGATGCTTGGCAGGAATCATTTTTTCAAAGCTGGCGCTCATCTGCAGGCGGGTCACCTGCAGGCCGAGAACCACCGTCAGCAGCAGCGAGACCACCACGACGATGAGGCGGTGATTGAAAAAAATTCGTTCCAGCAGCGACCCGGAGTTGCGGTCGAAATCGTTAATGTCCTTGATAAGCAGTTGTTCGGTGGACGACTTGGCGGGGCTCATTTGGCGGACTCCTGGGACGGCTTTACAAGAACGATGCGGGACAGCCCGCCGAGGCTGCTCATCACGAGCGCGCCGTCGGCAGCGTGGACCAGCGACGTATACGGCGACGACCGGGCCGCCGCTACCATCTGGAAGGTGTTGCCGGCGTCAGCGCTGCGAAGCACCCTTCCCGCCTCATCGGCCAGGACCAGCGAGCCATCGCGCAGGCGCCCGCCCGCCGTCAGACTCACCGGGTCCATCTTGAGCTTGTCCCAGCTTGCGCCGCCGTCCGTGCTGCGCCACGCGTTGCCGCGCAGGCCAAATGCAATCAGCGGACCAGTCTCGCCGCCGGCCATCCCGAAGAAGGTTGCAGTGCTGGGAATGGCCAATGCGCTGAACGTGCGTCCCTGGTCGTCGGAGCGGTACAAGGCACCCTGTTCGCCGGCCAGATACAAGTGCGGCCCGGCCGCGTGAACGGCATACAAATGACGGCCTTTCGGATCGTTGATCCTGGCCGCGAGCGACTCCCACGTCTGTCCACCGTCGGCGGTCATGAACGCGAGGCCGTAGGCGCCGACGACCATGCCAGATTTTTGGTCAAAGAAATGCACATCGAAAAAGGGTTTATCGGGCCCCTCCTCCACCAGACGTTCTGCATTGGCGATGCGGCGGACGCCTTGCGCACCACTGCGCTCAGCGGCTGCATGGGCCGCGTTCGCCTCGATCTGCGCCGCAGCACGGCCGTCGAGTTGCCTGGCCCAGGTGATCCCGCCATCGCTGGAAGCGAGCACCACTCCGCTGTGCCCGACCGCCCATCCATGCGCCACATCGACAAACGTCACGCTGGTCAGTGTGACGCTCACCGGCGCACCGGTCTGACGCCAGGACTTGCCGCTATCATCGGACAGCATGATGCTGCCGCGCTCGCCCACTGACACCAGGCGCTTTCCAGCGAGGGCAACGTGCAACTGCACCAACTTGCCGGCACGGGGAGAAATGAGCGCGGCGCGGTTCAGCGGATCCGTTTCGGATTTTTCAGCGGAGGCATACAGGGGCGAGGCGCAAGCCACCATGCCCAGGACGACCTTACAACAAAATATCTGCACAAATCTCATGATGATGCATCCAATGGGGGATCACCGACTGCTCGAGCATGACAATGGTCGGGCAGTCGAATAGGACGAATAGGCGCACCGATCCGAACAACCCGGGCGCGGGTTACGGTCGGCGCCGATTGCGGAGCCGGCAACGGCGAGCGTGACAACTGGCCTAGCGGGCGCTGTCCGATGCGAGCGAATCGGGCGAGAAGTAGCTTGGTGAGCGCGGGGCGACAGGCTTTATCGATTCGATGAACTGGATCATTGAATAGGTTTTGGCCTGCAAGTTGTAGACGACCGACGGATCCATGAACAACATGTTCATGTCGGGCGCAACGAGCGACAGGTTATGCTGGAAGCGCCACAGCTTGCCTTCGGCGTCAAAGCCGTCGACGGCAAGGATGGTCCAGGTATCCTCGTCGAGATAGTAGCGGCGCTTGGCCACGGCGTGGCGCTTGCCAGGCTTCACGGTGGCGTCGACGACCCATACCCGATGCAGCTCCCAGCGCAACTTGTCCGGGTTGATATGGTAAGCAGCCAGCGCCTGGTCTGGATCGGCCGCGAAGAAGCGGTTGTTATTGTAAGGAACATACAGCTCCTTCTTCCCTGCGAGTTTCCAGTCAAAGCGATCGAGCGCGCCGAAAAATCCGGTGATCTCGTCGAAGTAGTTGCTGCCAGAAGCGACGAAATCGGGCGTGTCATAGCCCACCGTTGGCGCCTTTCGAACACGACGCTGCCCGACTAGATACTGCCAAGCCTGGCGGTTGTTGTCGAAATCGAGGCTATCGTGGAGGAGCAGCGATTCTCCGGCTTTGAACGACGGTGCCGTGGTCTTCGCACGCGAGTAGAGGTAGGCCCCATTTTGCTTTTGCTCGGCGGTGTCTTTCATGAAGTAGGGCACCTGATTGACTACTTCACCGGCGGAAGCGAGCGTCTTTTTGCCGTTCGATGTTCCGATGAAGTTAGAGAAATTCAGCTCGTAAGCGGCTGGACGCGCGTGAAGCACATGGTTCCATATCGCTTCAGCGCCCGATTTTGGAATCGGAAACGGCGTGCCGCCCCACGCGCCCACAATGCTGGGACCTGATTCAGTCAGCTTCGCGCTGGTGGCATTCCTGAACGTGGCGTCGTACACCGCCTGAGGGGCGCTGGCGGTACGATGCGTCGGATACACGTCGATGCGAAAGCTTGGGATGCGGCGCAGCATTTCGGCCGCGCCATCCGGCAGCATTTCGGCGTGCTGACTGACGTTTTGAGGGGTAATTTGGAGTAGCGGTTTTTCCTCCGCGAACGGATCGGGATATTTCCCGGACCCTGGCTTGTATCCCGGAATAGTCCCGGCAAAGCCGCCTTGCCACGCAGGGATAGTACCGGCCTTGTTCCCCGCTTTTTCACCGCCCAGGGGGGTCAGCGTGGTTTTCAATTGCGCCGCTTCGTCGGGCGAAACAGCGGCAGTTGCGACCTGCCCGGCAGCGAGGATCGCCAGCAATACCGATGCATGCAAAGTAAGTTTTTTCATGATTGTCTCCGGTTTTTCTAACGTCAGAAAGTGCGCTGGATCGACAGCGAAACGAAATTTCGATCGCTGTAGAACTGCTTATACGATGCGAACGAGGTGCCGGTCGCGCCCACTGCGCCGGCACTTCCCAGGAACCTGACGTACTGGAGCGATGCCCGCCAGGTCTTCTGGTAATCCGCATTGATACCGATGGTGAGGTCGCCGCCTTTTTCAGGTGCGAAGAAAGAGACCGACGACCGACCGCTCGGCGCGTAGCCAATGCTGATCGGCACTGTCATGTCGACTTGCGGCAAGACCTGGAAGTACTGGGGTTCGAAGAGAACACGCAGCCCCCAGGCGTCCCGCGTCGTGTTCGGATCAAGGTACTGGCTCCCCCTGGTGACGCTTGTGCGACGGTTAAAGCCGACTTCGCCGATCAGGGACGCACCTTGCCACAGCGGGCTGTTTGCAAAAGTGCTGATCCACGACAGGTTGGCGTGCACCGAGTTGCCGACCGCGTAGGGTGGATTCCTGGCATCGTTGAGAACACCCGCCGGATCGATCACCACCGACAAGTGCCCGGCAACGCCGAGCGGCGTGTCGCGGCGGATCGAGACTTCGCCCGCGAGGTTCGATTCGCCCACCGTCGTCGTGAAGCTTGCGCCAGCGGTCTTGATATTTTCCGGATAGACGAAGCGATAGTCGTTCTGCAGGACACGATATACGGCCACCGGGGCCTTCTCGTGGTATTTCGCCGCATACAGGCCATACTCGACACCGCTGCCGCTCGGCTTGAACTTGAGCTGCGCGCCCCATTGGCCGCGGTTGCTGGCGTCCTGGTCCGCAGTGCGCGGAGCGACGCCGGTGTTGCCGTTGAACGGATTGGGCTGCACCAGCAGCAGATCGCCACCGGCGCCGACAAAATCGGCGAAGCTGAAGTAGCTGCCGGCGCCCGGCAGGCGCGATTTGCGCCACGCGAACTGGTAATACGCACTTACTGAGACCGATGGCGAGAGCTGCACATTGCCCGATACCTGGCCGACCGGCATGCCGATTTCCTTGAACTGCGAACTCGGTACGGAAAGCGCCTTCACCACATCGATCGGCCCCTGCGCATAGGCGATGCCGTTCGCGCCGAGAAACAGGGATTCGCCGTACAGTTGGGTAAAGCGACCCAGGCGGCCCGATACGGGCAGGCCACCCAACTCAGTGCGCCCATACACAAAAGCGTCGAGGATTTCCGCCTTGCGCCCATGCAGCTTCTTGGTCGCTGCAGGAAATGCACCGGGAGGAGTACCCAGATAGTCGGGAGCGCCCAAGGAAGGCACATGAGCCTGGGGGGACTTGTTGTAGACGTCGTCGTACCAGGCAGCGCCGCTGACCCTGGCGCCCACATCTTTGTACGACAGATCGAACTCGGACAGCAGGTCGAGCCGATTGGAAATCAAGCCGCGCCCGAAGTTGCGGTCGCCGGCGTCGACATTGGGATTCGGAACAGCCGACGCAATCGAGGTGACCGTCTCATCCAGGCCGGAAACACGCCATCCGGCGCTATATTTGACCGTGTTGTCCCAGCGGATTTTTACATCTGAATTGCTGGTCGCGATCTCCGCCGCCAGCGCTGCGGGCGATAAGATCTGTGCCGCCAGCGCGGCGACGGCATAAGCGATCGACGTGCGCGCCGGTACCCGGCGGACGAGCGTTGTCCTGTCCATTCTGTCTCCTCGTTTTTTGGTATCGGTCTTGCGGGAAAAATTCGCGGACATCTGGAAATTCGTCCGGATGCACGCCGCAAATACCAATCCTGTCTGTTTTTTATTTGTCGTTTGTTGTCGATCCCTTGTCCCCGGCTGGTTTCAAGACATCGTCAACAAAGATTACGTCACGTGGCAGGCGCCCCCCCCCCCCAGCGAGGGGGGGAGGAGACCAGATAGATAGGCGAACCTGTGCCGGCGTACTCAAGATCGGCGGTCAGCCGCAGGCGGCCCCAGCGTCACTCCAGGGATGGCTGGGGATCGATGTGCCGGCCTCGAACTCGAGTACGGGCAGTCAGGAGTTCGGGTTGTCGAGGATGCCGAGGATGTGGGCTCGCTTGACCGCATGCGCACGCGTGCCAGCGTCCAACTTGCTGAACACGTTCTTCACATGCCACTTGACAGTTTCTTCGCCGATGTCGAGCGCGATGGCGATCTGCTTGTTGGACATATTCTGTGCGATGAGGCCGAGTACTTCCTGTTCCTTGGCCGTCAGCAAGGTGTTGGTATACGCGCGCGCTTGCGTCGCCGACGCGGCACGCGCAACCTTGGCCGGTTTTACCACTGAGGAAACCGCTTGCAGCAGGTCTTCGACCCGGAAATCGGAATTGTGAGAAATCTTTTTCAGGATGTCCAAAGCTTCGGGATGGGTGCAAAGCAAAGTCTGCACCATCCCCCCCGCCTTTGCCAAGCTCAGCGACTCTTCGAACAGGCCGGCGCTTTCAGCTTTCATACTTCGCTCCGCGGCCAAGCCGCGCAACAAGCGGATATCGACGCTGTCGCGGACCAGACGCATTGTATCGGCATACCCTGCAGCCTGCTCCAGCCATCCAAGCGCGGCGCTCCAGTCCCGCGCCGCCAACGCCCGGTAACCTTGGGCGCGGCTCAGGTGAAGCTTGACCCAGGAGCCGATGAACGGCGAGTGCGACTGTCCCAATCCCGCGCACAGGGACTCTAGCCTACGGCACAAGGCCGCAACCGTTTCCAGGCGCCGCTGTTGGGCATGGACCCGGATTTGTTCGCAGAGTCCGGCGATTTGAAGCCGCGGCATGTTGCGCGCTTCGCCAAGCGCGATCAGGGCATTGAGATGCTCGAATCCCTGCGCCTCCTGTCCATCATGTATCTCCAGCCGCGCCAAAGTCAGATACGCCAGCAAGATGGCGTCCGGCAGCCCGGTCCGTTCCAGCACATCGATCCGATAGGCTAGCATGGCGCGTGGCTCATGACTGCCGCCCATTTCCCACAGCGTCGCTGCTAATACCGCGGCGATCATGCATGCGATCGGGCTGCGGCGACCCATTTCCAGTTCGTAGCGCACCAGTGCGGCGCGCAGGATTTTCTCCGCCAGGTAGAACTGGCCCTCCCACAGGTAGGAAAACCCGATACCGAATTCGGCGAACCCGCGCGCAAAATCGATCGTTCCGGGCGTCGTTCCTTGAGCCACCTGCGTCCACAGGTGGCGCGCTTTGCCAGGCTCAAACCGGTACAGGTTCAAGAAGCCCTGCGAATTGGCGTAGAAGGCCATAATCGTCGGGTTGGAGGGCGTTGGCGGCGGCTTCGTCTGCCAAGGTTCCCTGACCTGCGCCAACCGATCCAATTGATCGTCGAACGCTGCCGCGGCATCCGAAATGAGGGCCGCCTCGAAGCACTGCCCCTCATCTGATGCCGGATCGGCCATGATATAACCCACCACGCGCTGGGCTTCCTTGTATCGGTTGCTAATCGCCAAGGACCAGGCCGCGGCCATCCACAAGCGGGAACGGCGCTGCAATTCCGATGCGGGCAGCCTGTCGATCCATTTCAGCACAACGTCAACCCGCCCATGGTAGCCAATCTGGTACAAGGTGCGCTCGGCCAGTTCGTAGGCCGTGTCTTCGTTGCCTGCCAACAACGCGTGGCGAGCGGCCTCTTCATAGAAAGCATGGTCTCCAAGCCATGCAGAGGCGCGCGCAGAGATCATCTGGCGCTCCTGAACCGGCAACTGCTCGAAGCGCGCCATCAGGAAATCACGCGACAGGCCGTGCATGCGGATCCAGCAAGAATTCTCGGCGCGGAGAAACACCGGAGTGTCCTGCTGCAGTCGCGCGAGCAAATCTTCGCTGTCCTTGTCGGGAAAAACCGCCGCGCAAAGCTCCGGGTGCACTATGTCAAACACCGCCAGCCGAGTAAGGAAATCGGACAGGTCCGGGGCCAGCCGTGCGATCAGGTTTTCGACAAAATAGCGTTGGATGTCGCCGGCAGAGGCGGAAATGGCCTGTGTTGCTGCGTTCAGGTCTGTGCTTTTTTTCAGTGTCGCCACCACCAGCTGTAAACCAAGCGGCCATCCTTCGGTGAGCGCGTGCAGGCGCGCGCTCGCCTCGGTGCTCAGCTTATTGCCAAAATACTTGGCAATCACCGCCAGGGTTTCCTCGTGCCTGAACGCCAGGTCGGCGCTCGAAATCCGCGCGGCGATATTCTGATCGATGATTTCGGGCAGTTCAAACACCTTGCCCGTCCTCGCGCCAATGATGATCTGCAGATTGGCAGGGGCATTGCGGATGAGGTAAGCCAGCGAGTCGAGCGATGCGTCTTCGCGCGAACGTTCGAAATTATCCAGGATCAGCACGACGTTGAAAGCCTGTGCTGCAATTTCCACCAGCAAGCCGGTCAATGCATCAATGCCATTCTCACTCAGCCTGAGCCAATTGATGAAAGCTGGCCCCGACGCCCTGCCGCCGCTGGCGCCGTAGAGGGCATTTCCGACGCCCTGCGCCAGCCGCAGGCCATTGTCGCGCTCGTCGACGGTCAGCCAAACCACAACCGCTCCCGCCGCCTGGCACAGCCGACGCCACTGCATCAGCAACGAGGTCTTGCCGAAACCCGCCGGCGCCTGCACGATGATGGCGCGCTTGTCGTCGAATCCAAGTCGATTCAGATCGAGCCGCTCACGCGGCAACAGCCAGCTCGTCTTCGGTGGGGAGGTCTGAAGAATAAGCTGGGGGTCAAGCGGTTCAATTGTCATTGTCTTGTCCACGAAATTGGTCATCTCAGTTTAGCACCGACCAACAATCAAAATTTTGGCGGCTGGATAGCCCGGCCTGCCATCGGACTCAGCATCGCCCCCACCCTGCGCGGGTGGGGAAGTGACATTCCTCGCAGCGTAAAGTAGTCATCGATAATAACGCAAAGCTGGAGACCAATATGAAAACGAACAACCGCCCGACCAAAGCGCAGGTCCGGCAATACTTGGCACAGCGCCTGGCCGCGCACTGCCCTCCCCCATCTGGACAAGAAATCCGCCGCCGGTTGGCTTGGAAGCTACAGGCCCGCGGGCGAGCCGGCCAAGCCGAGGCAACGTAATCATGCCGGGCTTCTCGTCGCGACCGCTGTCCCGATTTCCGCTCAAGCTCCAGACTGAACTGGGCGAGGAAAAACGCTGTCTGGCGTGCTGCGAATTGTGGCCTGCCGACCTGGAATTTTTTGCCAGTCAGCCTGCGGCAAAGGACAGGCTGTCCAGCCGCTGCCTTGCGTGCATCCGCGAAAAATCGTGGGGCTCTGTGCCCTATCGAAGCTTGCCGCTGATAGCCCATTCTGGCTTCGCCGAGCAGTAACGCCTTCCAGGCAACACTCATGTCATCGAAGGCTGCGTCATGCTTGACGCAGCCCGAAAGAGCGCGCCTCAGAGCACCTCGAACACGGCAGCCGCGCCCATACCGCCGCCAATGCACATGGTAACGCACACCAACTTGGCGCCACGACGCTTTCCCTCGATCAGGGCATGGCCCGAAAGACGCTGCCCGCTGACGCCGTACGGGTGACCGAAGGCGATTGCACCGCCGTTCACGTTCAGGCGGCCGGGGTCGATTCCCAGCTTGTCCCGGCAATACAGCACCTGCACCGCGAATGCCTCGTTCAACTCCCACAGGTCGATATCGGCGACTGTCAATCCCAGGCGCCGCAACAGTTTAGGAACGGCATACACGGGACCGATACCCATTTCATCGGGCGCGCAACCGGCTACCGCGAAGCCCAGGAACCGGCCCAACGGGTTCAGCCCTTTGCGCATTGCCACGCGTTCGTCCATCACCACGCAAGCGCCGGCCCCATCCGAAAACTGGCTGGCGTTGCCTGCTGTGACAAGGCCACCAGCGATCGCCGGACGAATCGCGCTGATGCTTTCCTTGGTGGTGCCGGGACGAATACCTTCGTCCTTGCTGATTGTCACCTGGGCCGTCATCAGTCCCGCGGTCTTGTCCACGATGCCGGCAGTCACCGTGATCGGTTCGATTTCAGCATCGAACCGGCCGCCCTCCTGCGCCGCATGGGCGCGTTGCTGGCTGGCAGCGGCGTACTCGTCCATGGCGTCGCGCCCGATGGCATAACGTGTTGCGACCAGTTCTGCGGTTTCGACCATGTTCCAATAAATCGCGGGAACCGCGCGTTGCAAGGCCGGGTCGATCAGCATGTGCTGGTTCATCTCGCGCTGCACGCACGAGATGCTTTCCACCCCGCCGGCGACATAAATTTCGCCTTCGCCGGCGATGATGCGCTGCGCCGCTAACGCAATTGCCTGCAGCCCGGATGAGCAAAAACGGTTGACGGTAAGGCCGGCAACTCCCGCCGGACAGCCGGCGGCCAGTGCGACCTGGCGCGCAATGTTCGCGCCGGTGGCGCCTTCTGGAAAGGCGCAGCCCATGATGACGTCCTCGACCTCTGCGGGATCGATACCGGCGCGCGCAATCGCGTGCCGCACCGCATGTCCTCCCAGCGTTGCGCCGTGGGTCATGTTAAAGGCGCCTTTCCAGCTCTTGGCGAGAGGAGTACGAACGGTTGAAACGATAACAGTGTTTGTCATGTGAATGAGTTCCGTGCTTGGTATTGGAAGGTTAGCCGGTAAATGTCCGGCCCTCGGCCACTAGCTGTTCCAGCAGCCCGGCAGGCTGCCAGAAAGCGCCGTCGTCCAGCGGGTTCATGGAAAATTGCTTCATGCGTCCGGTGACGTTATACAAGCCCACCTGGTCTGCGTAGTGCAACGGGCCGCCGCGCCAGAGCGGAAAGCCGTAGCCAGTCAGGAACACGATATCGATATCGCCGGCCCGGCTGGCAATGCCCTCTTCGACGATCCGGGCCGCCTCGTTCACCAGCGCATACACCAGCCGCTCGACGATCTCTTGATTCGAAATCGCGCGCGCCGCGATACACTGCGCGGTGCGATTCGCGTCGATCATCGCCAGCACTTCGCAGCTGGCGAGCGGTTCACGGTTGCCCTGCACGTAGTCATACCAGCCAGCGCCGGTTTTCTGGCCCAATCGGCCCATCTCGCACAGAAGGTCCGCGGTCTTGCTGAATCGGAGACCAGGGCGCTCGACAGCATGCCGCTTGCGGATCGACCAGCCAATGTCGTTGCCCGCCAGGTCAGACATGCGGAATGGCCCCATTGCGAAGCCAAATTGTTCAATCGCGCGATCCACCTGCAACGGTGTACAACCCTCATCGAGCAGAAAGCCGGCCTGACGCAGGTATTGCTCGAGCATCCGGTTGCCGATAAAACCGTCGCACACGCCCGCCACCACGCAAGTTTTTCGGATCTTCTTGCCCAATGCCATAACGGTGGCCAGCGTTTCAGTGGAAGTTTGCGCGCCGCGCACGATTTCGAGCAGTTTCATGATATTGGCCGGGCTGAAAAAATGCATCCCCACCACATCGGCTGGGCGCCCGGTAAAAGCGGCGATCTGGTTCAAGTCGAGGGTCGACGTGTTCGTCGCCAGTATCGCGCCCGGCTTCATGACGGCGTCCAGCTGCCTGAACACCGACTCCTTCACGCCGATGTCTTCGAAAACTGCCTCGATAACGAGATCTGCCTGCGCGATGCCTGCGTAATCAAGCGTGAAGTTGAGCAGTGCCATCCGCTCTTCGCATTTCTGAGCGGTGAGCTTGCCTTTGTTTACCTGGGTCTCGTAATTCTTACGGATACCGGCGATGCCCCGTTCCAGGGCCTCAGCCCGGGTTTCCAGCAAGGTCACGGCAATTCCCGCATTGAGGAAATTCATGCTGATGCCACCGCCCATTGTGCCGGCGCCAATCACGGCCACGCTGCGGATTTCGCGCTGTGACGTCGCTGAGGTCGTGCCTGACACTTTCGACGCCGCCCGCTCGGCGACAAACGCGTGGCGCAACGCCTTCGACTGGCTTGAATCAAGAAGTTTGAAGAAAGCGCTGCGCTCATGCGCGATTCCTGCGTCGAACGCCATCCGGGTGGCGGCCTCCACCGCATCGACACACTCTCGCGCGGCCGGGAAGTGTTTGCTCGTTGGCTCGAGCATGTTGCGCGCAAACTGGAAATAAGCGCTGCCCTGCGGATGCGCGCATGCCAGATTCCGCACTTGCGGCAACGGCGCGCCGGCGGCATGGGCCGTGGCGGCGTGGCGCGCCAGAACAATTGCCTCATCGAGCAAGGAGTGCTGCGATTCCACTAATTTGTCAAACAGATGTTGGTCGGGAATCTGCATCAGCTGCTCGCTTTTCATCGGCGCGCCACTGACGATCATGTTGAGCGCCGGCTCGACACCTATCAGGCGCGGAAGGCGCTGTGTCCCCCCCGCCCCCGGAATTAACCCAAATTTCACCTCTGACAACGCAACATTACAGTCGCGCACAACGATCCGGTAGTGACAAGCGAGCGCGAGCTCAAGTCCCCCACCCATCGCCACGCTGTGAAGCGCCGCGATGACCGGCTTGCTGTATTTTTCGATGATAGCGATTACGGCGGGCAAGTCGGGGGCCTCGAAAGCCTTTTCCGACCCGAATTCCTTGATGTCGGCGCCACTGGAAAACGCCCGATGTGCGCCGGTCAGGACCACGGCCTTGATCTCCGGATCCGTGCGGGCATCCGCCAGCGCCCGCACGATGCCTTCGCGCACGGACAGGGCCAGCGCGTTCATCGGCGGATTATCCATGGTGATAACGGCAACATCGCCGTGAACTTGGTATTGTGCAGTCATGTAGTCTCCTAAGTGTGATCCAGAAATGCAGATGGCAGCCTGCGCCGACCGGCTGCTGCGTCAGAAATGCGCTTCGTCCATCGCCAGCACTGCCGCGCCGCCGTACATGGCCGTCTGCGCCAGACCCGCTACCTGCGGGAACACATGCGTGGCGTAGAAGAGCGCGCTGGCCAACTTGGCGCGCAAGAATGCATCTGTCTCCTTGCCGCCTCCGTGGGCAAGCGCGCGCTTGGCAGCGAGCGCAGCGCGTGCCATTTGCCAGCCGCCAACCACGATGCCTGTCATCCGTAAAAATGGCACGGCGCCGGCTAACACTTCGAGCTGCTGGCCGTGATAATGGGCGAGGATCCAGTCCGATGCTTGCCGCAACGAGTCAACCGCCGAGCGCAATCCCGTCGCCATGCCACCCAGTTCGGCGTTGGACGGGTCGGACAAGTCCGCAAGCGTCCGCTCAACGTGGGCGAACCAGGCGTGAAGGGCCGCGCCCTGATCGCGCACCAACTTTCGTTCGACCAGATCGTTGGCCTGGATCGCGGTGGTGCCCTCATAGATGGAACAAATCCGCACGTCGCGCAGCGGTTGCGACGCGCCGCTCTCATTGATATAGCCGGCGCCGCCGTGGACCTGGATGGACGTGGACGCAACCTCGACCGCCGTCTCGGTGGCCCACCCCTTGAAGATCGGCGTCATCAGGTCGACAAAGGCTTGACGCTCCCGACGCACTGCCGCATCAGGGTGGCGTTCCGCAAGGTCCTGCGCACCGGCGATCAAATAAGCCACCGCGCGCATCGCTTCGACCTGACTACGCATCAGCAGCAGCATCCGGCGCACATCCGGGTGACGAATAATCGGCACCGGTTCGTCACCCGCGCCGGTCGCTTTTCCTTGCACGCGCTCCCGCGCGTACGCCAAGGCCTGTTGAAACGCGCGCTCGCCAACTGCGGTTCCTTCCTGGCCGACATTCAGGCGGGCAGCGTTCATCATGACGAACATCGTCTGCAGACCCTTATTTTCCTGTCCGACCAGCCAGCCCACCGCTCCCTCGCCCTCCGCGCCGAACACCAAGGTGCAAGTCGGGCTGCCGTTGCTACCAAATTTGTGTTCGATGCCGGCGCAATAGACGTCATTCCGCGAGCCCAGGCCGCCTTGCTCCGGCAGGAACTTCGGCACCAGGAACATCGAAATGCCTCGCGAGCCCGCCGGCGCGTCTGGTGTCCGGGCGAGGACAAGGTGAACAATATTCTCGGTCAGATCATGTTCCCCGAAAGTGATGAAGATTTTCTGTCCGAACAAACGGTAGGTACCGTCCGGCTGCGGCACTGCACGGGTTCGCAGCGCACCAACGTCCGATCCCGCCTGGGGCTCGGTCAGATTCATCGTTGCAGACCACTTTCCACTGACCAGCATGGGCAGGTACAAGTCCTTGAGCGATGCGTCGGCCGCCAGCATCAGCGCCTCCACCGCATTGGTGGACAGGTCGGGACACATGCAGAAGGACTTATTCGATGCGGCAAAAATCTCGCGCACCGCAACGCACAAGAGCTTTGGCATTCCCTCGCCACCGTACTCAGCGGGCATGGACAACTTGTTCCAGCCAGCTTCGACGAACTGGCGGTAAGCTTCATCAAAGCCAGGCGCTGTCCTGACGCCGTCTGGCGTCCACTGCGAACCCTCGCTGTCGCCAACGGAATCAAGTGGCGCCAACACCTCCTTGGCGAAGCGGGCAGCCTGAGACAAGATTTCAGACGTCAGCTGCGCGTCAGCCAGCGCTTCGCTGTCCGGCAGCTCCATAACGCGTTCGATGTCGGCAAGCTCACGCAGCACAAACTGCATCTCTTCCAATGGGGCGGTATAGGGATTCAAGATAACTCCGTGTAAGTGCATTTGTTTGGAAATAAATCAATCTGGCGTGTCGCGTTCTTTGCCGCGGCATTCTGAATTACCCTTCCGCGCGCAATTTTGCATGCCTCGCGAGCATGTCGGCGCCCCTCTTAGCGCGGCGCCAGGCGAAGCGCGCCGTCCAGTCGAATGACTTCGCCATTGAGCGACAGGTTGCCAACGATGTGCGCCGCCAGCTCGGCGAATTCCTCGGCCTTTCCCAGTCGCTTAGGAAAGGGAATCGAGGCGGCCAGCGACTGCTGGACTTCTTGCGGCAGCTTGTACATCAGCGGCGTCATGAAAAGTCCGGGTGCCACCGTCATCACGCGCACGCCGAACTGCGCCAGATCGCGTGCCAGCGGCAGCGTCAACGAGGTCAAGCCTCCCTTTGATGCTGCATATGCCTCTTGCCCGATCTGACCGTCGTAAGCCGCCACCGAGGCGGTCATGATGATGACGCCTCGTTCGCCGTCGACCAGTGCGTCTTGGGCAACCATGTCGGCTGCTGCGAGCCGGATCATGTTGAAGGTACCAATCAAGTTGACATTGACGATACGCTCGAAATCCTCCAGGGGCATCGGCGAGCCGTCTCTGCCAACCAGCCGTTTTGCGCCGCCGATGCCCGCGCAGTTGACCAGGATGCGCGCCGGACCGTGGCGCTCGCGCGCGAGATGCATCGCCTGCAAAATGCTGGTGGTGTCGGTGATGTCGCAGGCCAGCGCAATACCGCCTATTTCAGCGGCCAAGGCCGACGCTGCCTCGTAGTTGACGTCGATAACCCCGACCTTGGCGCCCATGCTTGCCAACTGACGAGCCGTTGCGGCGCCCAATCCTGAAGCGCCCCCTGTCACTAGCGCGGCTGTTCCTTGCATATCCATGTGATTCTCCTGTGTGCGTAAATTATTTGAAGTTGGGGTTTTCTAGAAGGATAGCGATGCCCTGCCCGCCGCCGATGCATGCCGCCGCTATGCCGTAGCGGCCGTTCTGCTTGCGCAAGGCGCGCGCCAGCGTAATCGTCAGTCGAACCCCGGTGGCCGCCAAGGGATGACCGAGCGCAATTGCGCCGCCGTGAATATTCAGGCGCGCACGGTCCAGTCCAAGTTCGCGTTCGACCGCAATGATTTGCGCACCTTGCGCCTCATTGATCTCGAACAGCGCGATCTCGTGCAAGGACAGGCCGCTGCGCTGTAGCAGCAGGCGAATCGCCGGCGCCGGGCCGATGCCCATCATTTCCGGCGCTACGCCGACGGTCGCGGTTGCAACGATGCGCGCCAATGGCTGGTTCGTGCGCGCGTAGCTACCGCTGGCCACTACGGCCGCCGCCGCTCCATCGACCAACCCCGAGCTGTTGCCGCCGGTTTGCACGCCGTCCGGGTAGAGAGGTCGCAATTTCGCAAGCACTTCGACCGGCGACAGTCGCGCGTGGTTGTCCTCTGTCACCTGTGCGGCCTTGCCCGCCAGTCGGATCGTTCGCGTCGCATATCCGGCCAGCTCGAACGTTGTATTCGATACCTCGACGATTTCTCCGGCGTGGAATCCCTCTTCGCGCGCACGCACGGCGCGTTCGAACGATAACGAGGCGAATTCATCGACCTCGGCGCGCGTGATGCCGTATTTTTTGGCAAGATTTTCCGCGGTTTGGGGCATCGTGATGCCGGCTGCCGGATCGGTCAGTGCCTCCCACATGTAATCCTTGAACTCGACCGGCGCGCCCAGCTTGAACCCGGTCCGGTGTCCGAACGCGGCGATCGGATTGCGCGTCATCGATTCTGTGCCAACTACCAGCGCGGTATCGGTATAGCCGCGCGCGATCTGGTCGCCGGCCTGGCGAAACAGTTCGAAGCCAGTGCCGCAAATGCGCTGCACGTTGATCGCAGGAACTGCCTGCGGCACGCCGGAGTACAGGCCAATGTGACGCGCGATGAAGTACTGGAAATGGTCCCCAGGCGACATGTTTCCCGTGATGACCGACCCGATATCTTCCGGCGGCACGCCGCTTCGAACGAGCACTGCGCGCGCCACTTTGATGCCCAGGTCGGTCGGCGAGATGTCGCCGAAGGCGCCACAGTAGTCCACCATCGGCGTACGCACGCCATCGAGAATCCAGACGTTGTCGAAACTTGCGTAAAAACCTTTTGCTGTCATGAATGCACCTGCTTGTGAGAGGGTCGGAGGATGGCGGGATCGCCGCCTGAGTAGAGTGCCGTCACCAGTGCGGCGCGATGGGTGAGCAAGGCACGCTGATTGATCGAGCCCTTGTCGGTAATTTCACCGCGGTCGATCGAAGGCGGTTCGACCATCAGCACGGCGCGGCCGACACGGGTCGCGCTGCCGGTTCCCTGGGCGTGCAGGCGGTCGATAAGCTCCTGGAAAAACCCGCGCACCGGTCGTGCTCCACAAATCTCGGAGGCATTTGCATCCGGTGGCAGTCCGGCAAGTTGGCTGCACAGATAAAGGTTAGGAACGATCAATAGTCCTACTTCGGCGCGGTCATGGCCGGTGACCACGGCATCGCGGACGTAGGGTGCACCCTCATGGGCGACGCGCGCGCGCATGGGACCGACACTGACCCAAGTGCCGCTATTGAGCTTGAAGTCTTCCGCGACGCGGCCGTCGAAGATAAATCCCAGATTCGGACGCGCCGGGTCGAGCCATTTCACGGCATCGCCCGAACAGAAAAAGCCTTCCTCGTCAAACATTGCCGCAGTCTCCGCAGGCGCACGCCAGTAGCCCGGCGTAACGTTCGGTCCACGGTAACGCAATTCCAGCTTGTCTGCGCAGGGAACCAATTTAAGTTCCATGCCGGGGCCAGGAATGCCGAGCTCACCGGTGCGCACCTCGTCGCGCAGCAAAAATAGCGCGCACGGTGCAGTCTCCGTCATTCCGAGCCCCGTGGTCATCGCAATCCGCTCGCCACAGCACGCTACGGCGCTCGCGTGCAGTTGATCGCACACCGGCTGGGCCAGCGAGGCGCCAGCGTAAAATTGCATCTTCAGGCGGCTATAGAAATTCTCACGCAAGGCGCTGTCGGATTCGAGGGCACTGGCCAGATCTTCCCATCCCTTGGGAACGTTAAAGTAGATGGTCGGCGCGATTTCGCGCAAGTTGGCCAGCGTGGTACCGATCAATTGCGGCGTCGGTTTTCCATCATCGATATACAGGGTGCCGCCGTTGAACAACACCAAGTTGAAGGCCTTGTTGCCGCCGAAGGTATGGTTCCACGGCAGCCAGTCCAACAGAACCGGCGGTTCCTCCCCCAAGAATGGCCAGCACTGCAGCAGCATTTGCATATTGCTGCATAACATGCGCTGCGTATTGACAACTGCCTTTGGCAGTTTTGTTGACCCGGAGGTGAACAGGAATTTTGCGATCGTATCAGGCCCGGTTGCCAACATCGCCGTGTCGACTTCTTCGCCGGCGTGGGTGGCGGCCAGCTCGGAGAACAATGTAGTTTCGCGTCCGGCGTGGTCCCTGTCCTTGACCACGAACTCGACATCGGCACCGCATACCGCGCTCACCGCCTTCGCATAGTCTGCCTCGTTGGACGCAAACACCATTCCAGGATTGAGCAGGCCAACGATGTGGCGTAGCTTCTCGAAGTCCTCGGAAACCAGGGAGTAGGCTGGTGAAACAGGCGCATACGGTACGCCGACATACTGGCACGCCAAGGCCAGCATCGCGTGCTCGAGGTCGTTCCCCGAAAGGATCACAAGTGGGCGCTCGACAGATAGACCGCGATTGAGCAGCGCCTGTCCGATCGAACGGGCGCTTGCGAGCGCCTGCGCGTAGCTGATATGACACCATTGGTCTGAGTCGTCGCGTTTCGCAATGAAGCTGCGTTGGGGCGCACTTTCTGCCCAAAAGCGCAAACGATCGCTGCTGCGTAGCGCGTAGCCTTCCAGCGACGCGGCCGCGGTGACGTAGGTGATCCCATCTTTTTCGCGGGTGCGGACCGCGTCGTCCCCGAACCGCACTTTCCGATAGCGCACGCTGGTTGGCATATTATTGTCTCCGTTGTTTAATCAGAATCGCCGCTGTCTCAGTCCACGCGTACTTTGTTGCTCTTGCCATCCAGGAACGCGGCCAGCCGTCCGCGGGTCTCGGGATCGCTGGCTGCAACCGACGCCATCAGCGATTCGGTCACCATACCGTCCTGGATTGACTGGTCCGCGATGCGCGGCAAGACGTGCATGACGCCATAGCTCGTCATCGGCGCATTGGCGGCGATCCGCTGAGCCAGCTCCATCGCCTTGTCCACCCCGTGACCGTTCTGTACGAGGTAATGGCTGATTCCTGCCTCGTGGCCCTCCTGCGAGGTCAGCACTCGGCCGGTCAGCATCAGATCGGTCATGCGCGACACCCCGATCAGACGGGAAATGCGTACCGATCCACCGCCGCCGACGAACAGCCCGCGCGAGCCCTCTGGCAAGGCATAGAACGCGGACTCCTCAGCGACTCTTATATGGCAGGCGCTGGCCAGTTCGAGGCCACCGCCCACCACCGCACCATGCATCACCACCACAACCGGTACCGCACCGAAACTGATGCGCTCGAAAGCTGCGTGCCACATGCGCGAATGGAGCACCGCTTCAGTCGTCGTATTCTCGCGAACTTCCGACAGATCCAGGCCAGCGCAGAAGGCACTACCCTCGCCGACTAGTACCACCGCGCGCGCTTCGGCTGGCAGGTTGTCGAAACAGCGGCGCAGGGAGTTGATCAACTCGTCGCTCAGCGCATTGCGCTTGGCAGGCCGGCAGATCGTGACACGCGCAACCGCCCCAATCAGCTCAAGCTTTAACAGGGGGAATTCGTCTGATTTCATGGTTTAGTTCTTTGCCAGGTTGGACGTGCCAGGTGGCCCGAATTTTTAGTGCTAACTAATAATTGTTCTACTATATAACTAAAATAAAAAAGAGGCAAGCAGGAATTTATCTCCATTTTTTCTGAATTATCTTGAATCAAACATGGTAAATAGTTATGTTAAATAATAGTTATTTTTAAGAACTAAATGAGAAAATTAGGGTACGGTGAGAGTGATAACTGCCGATGAAGCTGGCCCACTGATCATGGACAATGCGACGATTTTTTTCGGAGGCCTGGGGATGATCAGTCTGGGAGAGGAAATCTTGAAAGGGATCGAGCGCCGTTTTCTCGAGAGCGGTCACCCACGCAATCTGACAACTTGGGCGTGCGGGGCTATCGGCAACAGCCGGGACGGCGGCATGGTTCATTTCGCCCATCCGGGCATGATCCGGCGTACTGTCGCAGGCCACTTTGGACAGACTGGCAAGGAGATGATGAAGTTGATCTCCGACGATCAGGTCGAGGCCTACAACTTTCCCCAAGGATCGTTATCCCAGCTGGCGCGGCACATCGCCAGCCGCAGCCCGGGATTGCTGACCAAGGTCGGCTTGGCCACCTCGTCGATCCGCGGCTCGAGGGTGGCAAGCTGAACGCGCGTGCACGCGAGAATCTTGTGCAACTGGTCGAATTCGCCGGCGACGAATGGCTTTTCTATCCCTGCCCGCGCATCGATGTGGCAATCATCCGCGGCACGGAGGCCGATGAAAATGGCAATATCACCCTTGACAAGGAGGGCGCGCTGCTGGAGCAACTTTCGATTGCCCAAGCCGCCAAGGCCTGCGGCGGGATCGTTATCGCGCAAGTCGAGCGCATCGTGCAAGCCGGCAGCCTGCATACGAAAGCCGTCAAGATTCCCGGCCTGGTGGTCGACTTCGTCGTCATCGGCAAGCCGGAAAATCACATGCAGTCGATCGCCACCCAGTTCAATCCCACGCTGTGCGGGCATGCCAAGGTAGCGGTCAACTCGTTGACGCCAATGCCGCTCGATGAACGCAAGGTTATCGCCCGGCGCGCCGCGATGGAGCTGGCCGGAGGCGCCGTCACCAATCTGGGAATCGGCATTCCGGCCGGGATTCCGTCAATCGCCGCGGAGGAAGGCGTTGCGGGTCTTCTCAAGCTGAGCATCGAGAGAGGCGTGAACGGCGGCATTCCGGCACAAGGCGGCGACTTCGCCCTCGCCTACAACGCCGAATCAATCATCGAACAGACGCGCAGTTCGATTTCTATGACGGCGGCGGGCTTGACACGAGCTTCCTTGGCCTGGCCCAGACCGATTTCCGCGGCAACGTCAACGTCAGCAAATTCAATGGACGGCCGGTCGGCTGCGGCGGTTTCATCAACATTACGCGTTCGACCAACAAGCTGGTGTTTTGCGGAACGTTCACTGCCGGGGGCCTGGAAGTTGAGGTAGCCGCCGGCAAGCTACGCATCGTCACGGAAGGTAAGACGCGCAAGTTCATTGACAGTGTCGAGCAGATTACTTTTAACGGCCACGACGCCGCGTTGCGCCGCCAACAGGTACTATTTGTCACGGAACGGGCGGTTTTCCAACTAACCGCCGACGGCCTCGAGCTGATCGAGATCGCGCCGGGTGTCGACCTTGATCGCGACATCCTGCAGCACATGGGTTTCGCGCCCATCATGAACAATGTGCGCCCGATGGACGCAGGGCTATTCGAAACTGTTTGGGGAAAACTGCCTGACGCTATCGCCGCCAATCGGAACGACTGACCTGCGCGGCCCAGCGTACGGTCAAGGCGCCGCTGAGCCAAAGGGGACGTGATATCATTTCGCCCAACAGCAAATCACGCCCCATTCATTCAAGTCCTTACGATGCCGACCAAGAAACACGCCCAGTTTATTACAGCCGTTCAAGAAGCCGCCGACCAGCCGCTGAACCAGGATGTGCTCTTAAGTTTGGTAGGCTACAACTGCCGACGTTCGTACTTGAAGATCATACCGCCGTTCGAAAAGCGCCTGAACAAGTTCGACTTGCGCGTGGTCGATTTTTCCGTGCTCAGTCTGCTGAAAGCAAATCCTAACATTACGCAGAAACGCCTGTCGAAGGCGATCAGTGTCTCACCACCAAACCTGGCGAATCTACTTGACCGGCTGGAAGAACGCGGCCTTATTCTGCGCCAGCGCAATCCGCTCGACAAACGTTCCCAGACACTCCTCCTAACGCCGGAAGGAATGCGGATGTGCGCCAAGGCCGAGACGACGGCAATCGATCTCGAAACTGAAGCAACCGCGATGTTGAGCGCACCCGAGCGCGAACAGCTATTACGCCTGCTGCAAAAAGTCTTTTTGCCGGCGGATGACGCCGAGCAAGCTGGCTGACAAAGCCGCCCCCAATCTTTCACCTCGCCCCACCTTTTTCGGTGTTTTATGACCAGGAAAGGCGAAAACAGCATGCGTCGATTCAAGGAAACCATTGAATTCTGTTTGGCGGCGCTGGATGCTGCCGATTGGATGGAGCTTGCCCTGCAGAAGTCGGGGATCGCATTATCCCTGGCCACTGGGAGGATGACCTGATCAAGCGCCCTGGCAACTCGTCGGTCATTGACGCGCGGCTCCTAAAGCCAACGCACTATTGTCGATAGCAAGTGTTTGATAAAATCTATCCAATATGCGCACCATGCCTCCTTATTTGTCGTTCAAGGAGGCATTTTACCCAAATTTTGCTGAATTCATCCACCGACACCCATGTAAGGCACATGCCATCATGTACAACCAAATTTTCTTCACCAACGTCCTGCGCCTAATTGACGAACTGGGTGTCTCCAAAAATGAACTGTCCGACCGTGCAGGCATGTCAGTGTCGTTCCTGTCCGACTTGACCAACGGCAAGGCCAATCCGTCGCTGAAAATCATGGAGTTGATCGCCAAGGCCCTCGATGTGCCGCTTCCGGCCCTGCTGGAGATGACTGACCTCGATCAGGAGTCGCTCGACATGCTCGCAGGCGGCAAGGCACCGAGCAGCCTGCCACCCGGCTATGTGCGCGTGGCGGCGGTGCTCAACGAGTACCAGGCATTCCAGGTGCGCCAATGGAATGATACGAATCGGAAGAACATCGCGGGCAGCAAGCCGGAAGACGACTGACTTAACAGGTGCCAGTAGCAACCGGGTATCAGTGCAGGACGTCTATCGACGTGTTCTGGAAGACCTTATGCCACTGGCAGAAGCCAAACACATCGATATTGGTGTCGAAGGAGAACAAGACGCCCAACTCTGGGTTAACGAACTGGACATGATTGCCGTCGTCAAGAATTTGGTTGATAACGCCATCCGTTACACGCCGACTGGCGGCAGGGTCGATCTTTCTGTCGCCGAGGAAGAAGGTCGCGCAATATTGCGAATCCAAGATTCAGGGCCAGGTATTCAAGTAGTAGAACAAGATCGGGTGTTTGACCCGTTCTATCGCATTCTTGGGAGCGATCAGGTCGGATCAGGTCTGGGCCTTTCCATCGTCAAGGCAGTCACGGATCGGATTGGCGCTGAGATTCAAATAGGATTCTCAGACGAAGTGACGCATTCTGGCCTATGTATCTGAGTGCTCATGCCGCTGGCTAAACCACTTTAAGGAAATATATGGCGACATCAACTGGCTAGTTCTATTGGGCAATTCTATCCGCCGTATTTGCAGCACTGACTGCTATTTTTGCCAGGATAAGCTAGGCGAGATTGTGCGAATCCGCGATTTCGGCCCATGCAACCTTTTCTTTAACCAAAGTCAGGAATGATCGTGCCGATGATGAATATCCGGATAGTGCGGGTGCGCATGCCGCAGCGGTACATGCTGATGGGCATGCACATGCGGCTCCTTGCCGTCCCAGTTGTCGTCATGCGTGTGCTGGTGATGGGCATCGTGGCTGTGCGCATGTGTATGTAACAGCGGCTCATGCTCATGATCGTGCTCATGATTTTCCGTTAAATGCAGCCAAATGCCTGCGGCCATCAGCGCCGCGGCTAGCCAGAACAGCAGTCCGGGAATATCTCCCAGCATGAGCAGCGAGATGACCGCGCCGACAAACGGCGCCGCCGAGAAATAAGCGCCCGTGCGGGCCGTTCCCAGATACCGCAAAGCCAGCACGAACATCACGAGACTCAAGCCGTAGCCGCAAAAACCGACCAATCCGGCGCTCATGGTCAGACTTACGCTGGGCAAGGTGTAACCCAGGGCCAGGGCAATGGCCAAGTTGACGGAACCGGCCACCAGGCCCTTCAAGGCAGCAATTTGCAAGGCGTCGCTGGCTGATACCTTGCGTGTCAGGTTGTTGTCGATGCCCCAGCACAGGCAGGCGCCGACAATGGCGATGGCCCCCCATGGCACGCCAAGTTTTGGCACCTGCTCCCACGACAGCAGGATGCCGGCGGCGACGATCAGCAGCATGCCGATGAAAATGCGGCGGTCGAAATTTTCCTTGAAGACGAACCAGGCAAGCATGGCCGTGAGTACGCCCTCGATATTGAGCAGTAACGATGCCGAGGAGGCAGGCGTGAGCGTCAGGCCGAACATCAGCAGGACCGGCCCGGCAACGCCGCCGAAGGCGATCGCCCCCGCGAGCCAAGGTAAATCTGCTGCAGTGAGCATGGCGGGTTTGTCCTGACTGTTGCGGGTGAGCACGGCGCGTACCACGAAGCAGGCCAGCAAGCCCAGTCCGCTGCCCAGGTATAACATCCCGGCTAGGGTGACGGGAGCGACCTGCCCCACCAGCGTTTTGGCAAACGGCGTACTGGCGCCAAAGAGGGCAGCGGCCAGCAGTGCGTACACGACACCCTGATGCGTGCCCAGCCTGCGGGAAGACGATGAGGAAGCCATTGCCATGCTTTCATGAAGTGTTAATTAACTTGTCTGCCAGTATGCACGATCTGGCGCACGCTGGCAGCGCAGCCCTCGCATGTGGCCCGTTGAAGGGCCGCATGGTGGATTACTTGGCGACCAGATCGGCCTTGACCGTGTTCTTGTCCGCAAAGGTGATGCTGGCTTGGGCACGGGTGCCGGCTGCCAGCGGCGTCGCCGTCTTGGCGACCATCGTATTGTCGACGCCAGGTTGCAAGGCGACATCGGTCTTGTTGTTGCCTGTGATGATCGTCAAAACACCCGTTGCGCCGGCAGTTGCGTAGTTCTTGCCCGCGCTTTTGGCATATACCGTGGCGCCCGTCTTGCCGCCCTTCAGTTCAAGCTTGATCTGGGCCGGCGCCTCATCATGATCGTGGTCGGTGTGACCCCACGCGCCAGGCGCGCCGGAAATGAGCAACAAGGTGGCCAACGTCAACATAACTTTTTTCATGCAATTCTCCATGGATGCGGCGATATTCTGTCAGCCTCGCCGCGATAAGCCGTCGTGCTTTTACGCGGCACCGTGTCATCGGCGCCGCGCACTGAAACCAGCGGTACTACTTACTTCTTGTAAATGTCGGCGTAAAAACCGCTGGAGCGCAGGACCAGCGTCACCGGCTCAGCCGACTTGTTTTTCCAGTACCAACCATGCACGCCCGTAAAGGGCGCGATCAGCGAGCCGCTGGAGCTGCTGACGCCCTTGTCGGCGATAAAGCTCTCGAACTCGTCTTCCCGCGCGTTGACCGGCTCGCCATGGAAATCATGGTTGACCACGGCGCCACCCTTCGTTTCCCAGGAATAAATCAGCGTTGCGCCCTTGGCCAGGTGGGTTTTGACTTCCAGGCCCTTGCCGGGCGCCAGCGTGATCTCTTGCTCGTCCGAACGGTATGGCACCGTTTGCTTGGCGGCAATCGTGAGCGCGCGTTCCTCGCCCGGCGCGGACACTTGAGATCCTTGCTGAGCTGGTGCGCTTTCGGCGGCCACCACTGCCGGACGATGCAAGGTGGTCAGGCCCAGTGTTTTACCGATTCCCGTCGGGTCGATGCCATATTCGGCAGGCAGAACTGCCACGGTCAAAATGAGGCCTGCGACGAGGGCCGCCAGCCCGGTACCGCGTACCAGTTCTTTTTTAGCGACCGAAATGCCGCCGTTCATTGAGGTTGATGTCATGGGTAGTGTTCCTATTTGCTGAGAAAGCCGGTGAATTGAAAGCCAGCCAGAATGAACCCAGCCGTCATCAGGACGAAATTGCCGGTGGCGGCATGCCGCACAAAGCTGGCCGTGCTGCGCCAGTAGCGCATGGCGATCAGGATCATGCTCAGGGCCAGCAGCTGGCCGATCTCCACGCCAACATTGAAGGCAATCATGTTCGGCACCAGGCCATCGGCGGACAAGGCGAAGTCCTGCAGCTTGGTGGCCAGTCCGAGGCCGTGGAAGAAACCGAAGATCAGCACGGCCGCGCGCTTGTTCGGCTGTACGCCAAAGACCGTCTGGAAGCCGCCCAGATTGTCGAAAGCACGGTATACGATGGACAAGCCGATAATGGCGTCGACAAAATAGGCATTGATGTGCCAGCCGTTGATCACGCCCAGCAGCAAGGTCGTGCTGTGGCCAATGGCAAACAGCGTCACATACAGGCCAATATCCTTCATGCGATACAAGAAGAAGATCACGCCGCACAGAAACAGCAAATGATCGTAGCCGGTGACCATGTGCTTGGCCCCCAGATAGATGTAAGGCAGGATCTGCATGCCACTGCTGGCCTGCAGAAACCCCTTATCCGACTCGGAAACACCGTGCGCCGCCGCGATACCAGCGCACAGCCACAGCAAGGTGCCTGCCAGCCAGCTCCACCAGGCGCCAAGGCCCAGCTTGTTCGTTATCAATGTCACGTAGTACTCCTGTTAAAAGTTGTGGCGCCGGGCGACGCATGGAAAAATGCCTTATTCATGGTCCATATCCCACACCACATGCGCGTCGACCAAGACCCCGTAATACGCACGCGCCGCAGCGACACGCGCTGCCAGGGCATTTTGCTGGGCAGTGGTTGCCTGGCGCCGCGCCGTCAGCAGCGTGGGCAGATCGGCCTCGCCCAAGGTGTAGGCGCGTTGCAGCAGCCGCGCGTTGTCGCGCATGTCCGTCGCCCCCGCTTCAGCCACCTGCCAACCTTCATGCGCGCCTTGTGCCGAGGCAAGCGACACGGCGATGGCACCATCCAGGGCGCGTCGCTTCAGCGCGACTTCATGCTGCGACATCTCCATCGCCTGGACGGCCCGCCCATCGCGCGCCGCCCGGTGCGTTCCCGGCAAGGGAATGCTGAACATGATGCCGGTGATGCGCTCACGCCCGCCCACTTCCGACGCGGTGTACAGGCCAACGGTAGGGTCTGGCGTCCGTTCGGCGCGCATGCGGGTGCTGACGGCTTGCGCCTTGAGCAATTGCGCCTCGGTAATTTTGAGTTCATCACTCTGGGCCAGGATCCGTTCACGCCAGAACGTAGGCGACTCGGCAAGTGGCAGCGAGGACGGCAAGGTGGCGAACTCGCGCCGGAAGCCCGGAAAACGCGCATGCAAGCGCGCCCAGGCAACAGCGGCTGCCGTTTTAGCCTCGATGCCGACGCGTTGCTGATCGGCCAGATCGCCACGCGCCAGGCTCGCATCGAGCGCGGCGGCATCGCCGGCCTTGACCCGTTTATTGACTGCGGCGAGATTGTCGCTGGCCGCCTGCTGGTGCTCAGCTGCCAATACCAGCGCCTGCTCCGCATGCGCCCAGTCCAGCCACAGCCTCAGCAGTTCGCGGGCGGTTTCGTGCAAGGCCTCGCCATAACGCGCCTCGCCCTCTTCCAGCAGCGCCTGGCCGATGCGGCGATCGGCGCTGGCCTTGGCCGGCAGGCGCAGCGTGCGCTCCACGCCCGCATTCCACTCCTTGTAATGCGGCCCCGCTTCCAAGGTGCGCCGCTGGGCCGTGACCTTGGCAGTCCATTCGTAAGGCGAGTCCTGCGCGAGCGCCGCATCCTGGCGCAGCATCTCGCGCCCGGCACGGGCAGCTTCCACCTCCGGATCCTGGTCTAACAAAGGGCGGACCATCGCTGTTGGCAGCAAGCCGGGCGTCGGCGGCAGTGGTGCGGCCTGGACCACACCCGCCGCCAGCGCAATGAGAAATCCATACTTCATAACAACTCCCCCGTTTCGGTAATGGGCGTGAGCCAATAGCGCACACCGCCGCCCTGCAAGACCTGGCGCAGCATGGACAGCACCTTTTCCCGATGCTCTTCCGGCAGAAGTGCATCGATGCGCGTCATCTTGGCCAGGCCAAGTACTTGCTCGATGGCGCTGAGCCGGTCGTGCGCCAAGCCGTGTGCGGCCACCGCAGTGCTGGTAAAGAGAGAAATTTCACTTGTCATCAGCAGCGTGTCGAGCACGCGCTCTTCCAGCGCCGGAGGACACAGCAAGGTTAAACACAGTTCAGTCATGGGGTTTCTCCTGCTTCGCGACAGCGAAGCGCAAATAAAGAATGGGTAACAGCAACAGGGTCAAGGCGGTCGCCGTGATCAGGCCGCCAATCACCACGATGGCCAGGGGGCGCTGGATTTCCGAGCCTGGCCCGCTGGCGAAGAGCAGCGGAATCAGGCCAAAAGCGGTAATCGAGGCGGTCATCATCACCGGACGCAGGCGTCGGCGCGCACCCTGCACCACCAGCTCAGCCAGGGCCATGCCTTCGGCACGTAGCTGATTGAAGTAACTGACCAAAACGATGCCATTTAGCACGGTAATACCCAGCAAGGCGATAAAGCCTACCGACGCCGGTACTGACAGATACTCGCCTGTGACCCACAAGGCGACGATGCCGCCCACCAGGGCGAACGGGATAATCGACAGAATTAGCAGCGCCTGGCGTACCGAGCGGAACGTGGAAAACAAAACAATAAAGATCAAGCCCAATGCCACCGGGACGACAACGCTCAGGCGAGCGGCCGCGCGTTGCTGGTTCTCGAACTGGCCACCCCAGGTGATGCGGTAACCGGTTGGCAGCACCAGTGCCTTGGCGACGCTGGCCTTGGCCTCATTGACGAAACCCACCAGATCGCGACCGCTGACGTTGGCAATCACCACGCTATAACGGCTACCCATCTCGCGGTCGATCTTGACTGGCCCCTCGGCCCGCTCCAGTTTGGCAACAGTACTGAGCGGCACGCTGCTACCGTCCTTGGCGGTGATGCGCACAGCAGCAAAATCCGTCGGCGACAGGCGGATGGATTCGTCGGCACGCAGCACGATAGGCGTACGGCGGTTGCCTTCAACCGCATGTCCCGCCTGCTGGCCTTCGATCTGCACCCGCAGCGCATCCTGGATTTCCTCGACGCTCAAGCCCAATCGGCCAGCCTGCAGGCGGTCGACGGCCACGCGCAGGTATTGCACGCCATCGTTTTGCACCGTGTACACATCCTGATTGCCTGGTATGGTTTTCAGAACAGTTTCCACTTGCGAGGCAAATTGGTTCAGCTGCGCCAGATCGGGACCGAAGATTTTCACGGCGATATCGCCGCGCACGCCGATGATCATCTCGCTCACGCGCATTTCGATCGGCTGCGTAAAACTGTACTTGATGCCAGGCAACTGATCGAGCACCTTGCGGATCTCGTCCATCAAGGCTTCCTTGCTCTTCATGCGCCATTCGCCACTCGGCTTGAGCAAGAGGTAGGTGTCGGTTTGATTCAAGCCCATCGGGTCGAGGCCGATTTCATCCGAGCCCGCGCGTGCCACAACCCCAGTGATTTCCGGCAGCGCTTGCATCAAGGCCTGATGAATCTTGAGGTCCAGCGCAGCGCTTTGCTCAAGGCTGACGGAAGGCAGCTTTTCGATGCCGACAATCAGGTCGCCCTCATCCATGGTGGGCATGAACGTCTTGCCCACCTGCGTGTAGAGCAAGCCCGCGCCGAGCAGCATGGCCACGGCGCCGATGGCGACCACCCGTTGCCGGCGCATGCTCCAGGCCAGGATCGGTTCGTAAAAGGCCAACAGCTTGCGCGGCAACCAGGGTTCCTGATGCGCCACATCGCGCAGCAGATACGACGCCAGGACGGGAATGACGGTCAGCGACAGCAGCAGCGAGCCGGCTAGTGCAAAGACGATCGCCAGGGCGACCGGGGCAAAGAATTTCCCTTCCAGATCCTGCAGCGTCAACAGCGGCAAAAAGACGGTGATGATGATGACGATGCCGGACGTGACAGGGACGGCCACTTCGCGCACCGCCCGGTAAATCGTGTGCAGGCGGGGTAACTTGCCGGCCGTCGGGTCGTGCGCCAGCCTTTGGACGACGTTTTCCACCACCACCACGGCCGCGTCGACCAGCATGCCAATAGCAATCGCCAGGCCACCCAGACTCATCAGATTGGCCGACATGTTGAAGCCACGCATGAGAATAAACGTGATCAGCGCCGCCAGCGGCAAGACCAGGGCCACCGTCAGCGCCGCGCGCAAGTTACCCAGGAACAGGACCAGCAGGACAACGACAATTACCGTCGCTTCCAGTAACGCCGACGAGACGGCACCCACTGCTTTCGAGACGAGCTGTGCCCGGTCATAGAAGACATTCAGCGTCACTCCCTTGGGCAGGGTGGGCTTGATCTCGTCGAGCTTCTTGCGCACGCCTTCGACCACTTGCTGCGCATTGGCGCCGGCAAGACCAAGCACCAGGCCTTGTACCGCCTCCCCTTTGCCGCTCTGGGTCACGACGCCATAGCGTGTCAATGAGCCGATACGCACGTCTGCAAGTGCGCCCACGCGCAACGGCGCCCCGTTCTGTACCGTGACCACGACCGCGCGCAGATCATCGAGGCTGGTAATGCTGCCTTCGCTACGCACCAGCAACACCTCGTCGCCCTCGCCAAGGCGCCCGGCCCCGTCGTTGCGGTTGTTGGCGCGGATTGCCTCGCTCAATTGAGCCAGTGTGACGCCGCCGGCCGCCATGGCCAGCGGATTGGGCACAACCTCAAAGGCGCGCACCACACCGCCCAAGGCATTCACGTCAGCCACGCCAGGCACCGTACGCAAGGCGGGACGGATCACCCAGTCGAGCAAACTGCGGCGCTCGGCCAGGGAGAGACCGCCACCCTCGATGGTAAACATGAACATTTCACCCAGCGGCGTGGTAATCGGCGCCATGCCACCACTGATACCACCGGGCAAGCTCTCGGTGATACCGGCAAGCCGCTCGCTGACTTGCTGGCGGGCCCAGAAGATATCGGTGCCGTCCTGAAAGTCGATGGTGACGTCGGCCAGGCCATATTTCGTGACCGAACGCAGAACCTTGGTCTTGGGAATGCCCAACATTTCAACTTCGATCGGCACCGCGATGCGGCTTTCCACTTCTTCCGGCGTCATGCCGGGGGCCTTCATGATGATCTTGACCTGCGTACTTGAGACGTCAGGAAAGGCGTCAATGGGCAACTGGTTGAAGGCATACCAGCCGGCACCACCGAGCATCAGCGCCGCCAGCAGGACAAATAGCCGTTGCGAGAGACAAGCCTGAATCAGACGGGCTAACATCAGCTGCCTCCCTTCTCGCCCATCCAGGAGCCTTTCAGGGCCACGACACCGGAGACGGCGATACGATCACCGGCCTTAAGCTCGCCGGAGATGCGCGAACGTTGTCCGGCACTGCTGACCACTGCAACTTGACGGGCTTCGAAGCCTTCTTTCGTGCGCACAAAGACGTACGCCTGCTTGCCGTCATGCGCCAGTGCGGCCAGCGGCACGTCCCAGGCGGCAATATTGGCGCTCAATGGCAATTGCACGGTGACCATTTCACCGGGCCGCAAACCGCTGGTTCCAGCATCCAGTTCGGCGCGAATAGCGACCGTTTGGCTGCCAGGTGCGACGACCGGACTGATACTGACGATGCGCGCCTTGCTGTTGCGCCCCTCAATCTGCAAGGTGCCGCCGACACGCCAGGCCGCAGATTCAGCCGCAGGCGCCTGGATTTCCAGTGCCAGGCGATCCAGTTGTGTCAGGTGCAGCAAGGCGGTGGTGGGATCGACCCTCTGGCCCGGCTTGACCTCGATATTAGTCACGATGCCGGCCTGGGAGGCCATGAGCGTCAATCCATCCTCCAGTTTGCCGCTGGCAATAATGCGTTCGATCGCCTGCGCCGACAGACCGGCCAGGCGCAGCGCAGCTTTGGCCTGGCGCAACGTCGCTTCGCTGTCCTGCAGTGCCGCCTGTGATTCCTGCACACGGCGCTGGGCAATGATGCCCTCGTCAAACAAAGCACGTTCGCGCTGTGCAGTCTGGCGAGCCAGGCTGGCGCGGCTCGCAGCTTGCAGCACTTGCAATTGCAAAGGGCCGAGTTCCTGGCTTACCAGGCGTAGCAACGGTGCGCCGCGCTTGACCAACTGGTTCGGTTGTACATACAACTGTACCGCCAGGCCCGCCACGGGCGAGCTGACGATTTGTTCACCGCTGGCGGGCAACGCGACCTGCGCAGGCAGGCTCAGCACGACCAATTCGGCATCGCGCTGCAAGGCCCGCACCTGGATATTGAGGGCTTTCATCTGCTGTTCCGTGACAGAAAATCTGGCTGGGCGTTCCGCAGCGAACGACGGGATGCAAAATGCCAGCGCAAGCGCCAGGCACAAGGGCGAGAGTATTTCTTTTGTTTTCATGATTCTTTCCTGAATGAGGCAGACAGGGCTACTGGGGTAATCGATGCCATGGCCCGCAGGCCAGGCACGCCAACGTCCACCAGGCGCACCATAGAGGCGGCGCCGGGCAAAGGAAGGCAGCACAAGGTGAAGAAGCAACGAAGACAGGGACGCGCCAGGGACAGGCACGCGTCTACTCCGGCAGATGCCTGATAGGGGAACTAGTCCCCGGTCATACAGACGGAGTTAGGCTGTCAGCGCGTCGCTACAAGGCGGACGGAATGGGGGATCGTACGATGGGAGCGGCAAGCGCAGGGCGACAAATTGCGGCGGCACATTGGCATCGGCCGCCTGCATGGAGAAACCGCCGAAGGCGGTATCCGGGAAAAACTGAAGGTGGTCAACGGCGTGCAATGCCTGGTGGCCGGACTTGCCGGGCACGTCATTGCTGCGATCATCATGATCGACATCGCCGCTGTGCCCCAGATGGGTATGCTCATGTGCACTCGCATCTTGGTCGAGCTGGCCAATATGCTCCATCTCATGTGCAAGGCGAACGCTACTCCCCGTCCATGCGCCGCTGTTCGTCATGAACATGACGAACAGAAAAAAAGCGAGGTAGTGGGAGAGGGACTTGCGCATGCCCGGAATGTATCACGCCTGCCATGACTTTGCGAGGGCTACTTGCAAGAGAAAATTTTTCACCACAACACATGAAAAACATTTAGTAAACAATGAGGTCGACGTTTCTTATAAGCATCGTTACATTTCGACATGTGACAGTCATGAAAACCATTCCTCTACAATGCGTTCTGCTCGTTGTAAGCCTGCCGACCGATAGCGCGCCCTCCTTGGTCACCGCTCACATCATGGCGCTGTTGTGAAAATTCAAAAAAAGTACAGGAACCTTTAAGCGTATTCTGATTAGCACTGGTAAACAGTTCAATTCTGACAGGATTGTAATCCTGGCGTTAGACGATTGTCACCTTTCCAAGGTAGACTAAAGACAGAGACCGACGGCGATCTTCGCCATCCGCATAACGTGGACACAGCAGTTGAACGAGTGGAAAAGTGACATGCGATTATTAGTTGTGGAAGACGAGCAAAAGGCGGGCGAATATATTCAGAAAGGTTTGAACGAGTCTGGTTTTGTTGTTGACTTGGCGAGAACTGGGCCTGACGGACTTCACGCTGCCACTACTGCCCATTATGACCTGATCGTGCTTGACGTCATGCTGCCGGGCCTAGATGGTTGGCAAATCATCGCTGAGTTGCGTAAAACGGTCGATACGCCGGTACTGTTTCTTACAGCACGGGATGGGCTCGATGACCGCATCAAAGGTCTGGAGCTTGGTGCGGATGATTACTTGGTCAAGCCATTCGCTTTTGTTGAGTTGCTTGTTCGTATTCGAACGTTGTTGCGCCGGGGGCCAATCAGAGAAGCTGATATTTTTCAAATTGCCGATCTGGAACTGGACATTCCCAAGCGAAGAGTAATACGGGCCGGTGTTCGGATTGATTTGACTGCGAAAGAATTTGCACTTTTGCATTTGTTATCCAAACGGGTCGGACAAGTTTTGTCCCGGCCGTTGATTGCATCGCAAGTGTGGGACATGAATTTTGACAGTGACACGAACGTGGTGGATGTCGCGGTACGCCGTCTACGTGCAAAAATTGACGACCCCTTCGAGGTCAAACTGATCCATACGATTCGGAGTATGGGCTATGTATTAGAAGATAGACAATGAAGGTCAAGAACTGGTCTCTCACAGCTCAGCTGGGGGCGCTCTTCGCCTGCATCTCGGCAATTGTATTTTCGGCCTTAGGCATCTATCTCTATCAAGCACTCGCGGCGCAGCTCCAAGCACGGGATGATGCAGACCTTGTCGACCGTATTGTGTTCATCAGGCATATGCTTGAGGAAACACCGAGTGTAGAATCGATTCGTATGGATCCGCACCGCTTTTTAGATGCTGTCGATTTGCATGGCGGCTTTTTGCTCGTTATGCAGGCACAAGATGGGGAAGAATTAACCCGCAATACCCGTGACCGTTCATTCATGCATGCCAATGGGGCTGTGCCGGCTGAGACGATGCCAGAACCGTCTCACGTACGTGCTGCGCCAGGGCATAGCGAACCCAACCTAAGGGTTATTGCAGCGCTGGGTACCGTTGGCTCGACAGGATCCGTGGTGCAAATCACGCTCGCCCGGAGTGAAGAGAGTCGGGCAGCTGTTCTATCTGCATACAAGTTAAAAGTTCTTGCATCAGGCTTCTTTGGTGCTGTGCTAACAGCCCTACTGGGGTTTCTGCTTGTGCGTCGCGCGTTGCACAAAGTGAAGCTCTTCGCGCAGCAAGCTCAGCAAGTCAGTGCGCACAATTTGGAAGTGCGCTTGCTTGCAAAATCAGCCCCGAAGGAATTCCAGATACTGGCTGATTCGTTCAATGAGGTGCTTGACCGCCTGCAAAATAGCTTTAATAACCTTTCCCAGTTCGCAGATGACCTGGCACACGATTTGCGTACGCCCCTTAACAATCTGATGGTACAAACAGAAGTTGCCCTGTCTCAACCCAGAGAATCGGATGAATATCAAAACCTGCTCTCATCTAACTACGAGGAGTTTGGCCGTCTAGCTAGAATGGTGGAAAGCATATTATTTTTGGCGCGGGCTGACCATGACCAAGTTTTGCTAGCAACTGAACAGCTTGATATGGATGTTGAGCTGACGCGAATCGCCGAGTATTTTGAAGGGCCGGCATCCGACGCCGGGATATCATTCATCGTCATCGCCACTGGTAAAGTGCTTGCTGATGGGCTCCTGCTTCGCCGCGCGGTAAGCAACCTTGTATCGAACGCCATTCGGTACACCCCAAAGGGTGAAACTATCACGCTCAAGGCGATAGCTGACGACGACGGAGCTGTGGTTTCCGTTTCCAATCCTGGCCCAGGCATCATGCAGGAACACCTGCCGCGGCTGTTTGACCGGTTCTACCGTTCCGATAAATCGAGGTCCAGTACGTCAGCCTCCGCTGGCTTGGGTCTTTCAATCGTCAAATCCATCATGACGCTTCACCATGGCCGCGCCAGCGTCACGAGTGAGCCCGATGGAGTGACCGAATTCACGCTATTTTTTCCAGTACCCATCATCCACTGATAGTTCGAGGCGGGTTTGCGAGGACAGACACCTTGAAATTGCCGAGGATTACCCCAAAACCCCACACCACCATTAGCGCAATCGTCGACGGGAGAAAAGGCATCTTGTTGTTCGATTTCACAAATGCCTTTGCCGCTGTTAAGCGTAGGTGGTGTGGTTCCGCCGCCCGCGTCTGGCGCCAACCGCGCTATTTCATTGGATGTTTCTTCATCCAGGCGTCGAATTGCGCGATCTCTTTCTTTTGCGCGGCAATGATTTTCTTTGCAGCGTTGATCATGGCTGCATCCTTGCCGGTGTCGACTTCAACTTGCGCCATATCAATGGCCGCCTGATGGTGAGACCGCATCATCATCACAAAATCGTGATCGACATCGCCAGTCATTTTCATTTGGCCCATTTTTTCGTGCATGTCGTCCATCGACTTACGCATTTTCATTGAAGCGTCGCCGGAAGCATTTGCACCCATTTCCATCTTGGCTGCGGAAGACGCCGACGTCTGTGCGGTGGCTACCACCGGTATTGTATATGCCGATATAGCCACTGCGAGCGTGCATGCCAAATTGCGCGCAATGCCCAGACTACTGATTTTGTTGTTGGTATGCATATTTCTCTCCTAACAGGTTGAAAAATCCCCACCCATGTCAACCAGGCGGAGGAGGCGTTGTGTATTAACAGCAATTTTTCCAATTGATAATCAGGCCGCCATGCTACGGCAACTGGACGCGCACGCATCACATGCACGCACGCACTCGTCCATACCGTCAATTTTGCGGCAGCTATCAGCGCAAGCTTGACAGATATCGGCACAAACAGCGCACAAACGGGCGCTGAACGCAGAACCACTCAGCTGAAAATTTGCTGAGGTTTGGCAAATTTCGGCGCAGTTCACCATCAAACGAAAATGATCCGGCTCGACGTGTTTTCCACCCATCTTCAGACAATGGGTCATGGCCATCTTCAAACATATTTGATGGCATTGTGCGCACGCATCGATGCAAGACTGCATCTCCGAGACCGCCATACTTGATGAATTTTTCATGCCAAGTTCCTTATCAAAAATGATGAAATGACATAACAACATCACATCATATTCCGCAAAAATGCTAGCTGTATGTACGGCATCGCACGTCGATCCACGATTACTCAACGAGCCGCATCCCTTGCCGCGCTGCACCGCCAGCTCAGGCGTTTTCCGGTCGCCCTATCCAGCCTGCTTGCTGCGGATGAAATGTCACTAAAAAAGTTAGCTCAAGTCGAATTGAAGAAAGGTACTTGACCTTGGAACTGCTGAGGTTTCTGTAATGTAAATGTAATGTTTCCGTCATTCGGGTGTGCGGGTCCCCTACGTAGAATAGCTTCATCGGATTCGCAACTTCTTTAACCCGCAACTGAACAATAAGGACATTCCAATGAAATCCCTCAAAGCAAACATCATCGCCGTTTTCGCTGTCATCGCGCTCAGCCCCCTCGCCGCGATGGCACACCAAAGCGAAATGCATTCGAGTCCTGCATTCGGCAGTGCTGCTCCAGCGCCGTTCGCCAGCCGCACCATCACAATTTCGTCAGTTACCAAGTATGTAAATGTCACCCAAGGCGACGTCGTCAAATTTGACGTGGATGGCAAGACGTTCACTTGGCAGTTCGATACGCTGCGCGCCAATGCAAGCTTTGACTTTTCGGCAATTGCGCCCTCTGGCGTGAATACCCACGGCGTACGCGTGTACGTGGCACCTAACCCGACCTACGCCAACTAAGTGCATGTAAGCCCGCCTGTGGGCTGCTGGCACATGAGGTTACTGAGATTTACGGGACGACCAGTGAAGATGAAAGATGACCCATTGGTCGCCCTGTTTTTCGAGCAAAGCTGTTTCCGTGCCGAATAAGTGCACATTTTTGCCCTGGAATTGTCCTGTGGTCTCTGTTTCCTGCATCACGACCGCCAGGTTTCCATCAATACGTTCGTTTTGTTTTAGGACTTTGCTTTTGGTGACCTTGGCAAAGGCGGCATCGGCAGGCAGGTGATGGCCAGCGTATTCATCACGTGAACGCTCAACATGCCCAGATTCGTAAATTTTAATTTCCGGGCTGAGCAAAGTAATCGCTTGCTCGGACTTGCCGCTGGCGAGTGCTTCGTGAAATGCAGCAACAGTTTCAGTTGGTGTGGCGGCGTATAGGGGGAGACTGAATACGGAAATAGCGATAAGGGAAGTTAGTTGGCGCACGAGCTCTCCAGTGTTTTTTGTTTATACGGTGAATTGCAGTGGCGCAATTAAATCAGCGGGCGATGATTGTAGCAAGGTGGAAGTGAAAATACTCTGGCAAACTGAAATATGCTTGACCTTCCGTTCATTGGAAGGTGTAGCTTTAGGGGGCGGTTTCATCTCGGTTGGTTCGGGTAATGTGCAAGCAACCTGGTGGAGCACCACGGCGAGGATACGCGGATGAATCGTATGCTGACGCGCATTGCAAGCAACCTGGGCAGGTAAGGTGCATGACATTGGATGCCTCGCTCTACCTTGGGAGGCACCGCCATGGAGCTGATAATGGCCACCACCCGTTCCTCGCGCCCCTTGAGCTCTTTTCACACCACCGTCCCCGCCGCTTGCTGAAATCATGCACTGGCGTTCGCCTCACCTCGTGCTGTATCCACCCAGTAATCAGTCAATTTTGAAAGAGAATCATGCAACGCTTCCACTTATTGCTTCTGGCAACGGTTAGCTTTTCGCCGGTTGTCTATGCACAATCCGCTCAGCCTGCTAGTACCACTGCGGCGGTGACGGATGCTAACGCCACGGTGCCGCCGCTGAAATATGTCTCTGCTTTTGCTGATGTTAAGCCGATTGGGGAGTCCAAGACGTCTCCAGATAAGGCCTGGATTCAAGCAAATCAAGATGTGACAGGGGGCTCTCAGCATGGCGCTCAGGGAGACATGTCGATGGAAATGGCGCCCGGGGCAAAAGGCCAGGAAAACTCCAAGCCGTCTTCGGCGAACGATCCGCACAAAGGCCATCAAATGAACATGAAAGGCAAATGACATGAAGCGATTATCGTTGCCAGTGCCCACTCGGGTAGCTGCTGTGTTCGGTGTGGTATTTCTTGCAGGCTGCGCCAGCTTTTCACCGGATGGTGGCTTAAATGATGTCTCTCGGCTAACGCAAGAGCGGATTGGACAAGTCAAGCCCTTCACGAAAGAGAGCCTGAAAGACGGCCAGCAGTCCAATACACAGGTGCATTCCTTGCTGTCCGCACCACTGACGCCTGAGTCTGCAGTCCAGATTGCGCTGCTCAATAATGCTGCACTGAAGGTCTCCTTCGCTGAATTGGGGGTCTCGGAGGCTGAGTTTGTGCAAGCTGGACGGATGCGCAATCCAAGCTTTAGTTTCGGCCGCGTCAGCGGTGGTGGCGACGCGGAAATCGATCGCAGTGTGATGTTTGACATCGCAGGCCTGCTGACGCTGCCCACACGTCGACGCATTGAGCAAAGACGTTTTGAGCAAGCCAAGTTGCAAACAGCTGCTCAGGCTGTCCAACTGGCGGCAGAGACACGTCGGGCATATTTTATGGCCGTAGCGGCGGCACAATCAGCCGCTTTCGCGGAGCAGGTGCGCGGCGCCGCCGAGGCATCATCGCAACTCGCCGATAGCATGACGAAGGTAGGAAACTGGAGCACGCTTGACCGGGCCCGTGAGCGCGCGTTCTACCAAGATGCGTTGACACAGTTGGCGAGGACAAAGCATGAAGCAACAGCGACGCGTGAGCAGCTCATTCGCCTCCTTGGCCTATGGGGCGAGCAACAAAATTTTGTATTGCCAGACAGGTTGCCTCCCCTGCCGGACAAACCGCTGGAGACGAACAATGCGGAAGCACAGGCAATGTCGCAACGCCTCGATATGCTGTCGGCTCGCCGCAATACCGAGGCTACTGCTTCAGCGCTTGGCTTAACAAAGGCAACCGGCTTCATCAACGTTTTTGATGCCGGCTACACCAACAAGAGTACGACAGGCTTGCCACGCGAGAATGGATACCAGATTTCCCTCGAACTACCGATTTTCGACTGGGGTGGTGCCAAGGCCGCGCGGGCGGAGGCGCTCTATATGCAGTCCGTCCATCGCACCACCGATACTGCCGTGCGGGCACGCTCAGAAGTTCGTGAGGCCTACTCCGCTTACCGCACTAGCTATGACATTGCCCGTCATTACCGTGACGATGTCGTGCCGCTGCGGAAAAAAATATCCGACGAGGTTCTGCTTCGCTACAACGGGATGCTTGCCAGCGTATTCGAATTGCTGGCGGACTCGCGCGAACAACTGGTGAGCGTGAACACCGCCATCGAAACCCAGCGCGACTTTTGGATAGCAGAAACCAAACTTCAATCCACCATCAACGGTGGAAGTACGAACGATACAAGGGCCATGCCATGATTTCACGTAGAGATTTTTTCAGAGGTGCCGGTGCTGTAGCGGTGAGTGCCGTTGCCGTTAGCAAGGCTGGTGCCGCGTCATTGCCTGAGGCGATGTTGATGGACAATGCCAAGACACACATCCCCCCGGCGCCACCCACTGGCCGGCCCTACAATCCGGTCGTGACCCTGAACGGCTGGTCATTGCCATGGCGGATGAAAAATGGCGTAAAGGAATTCCATCTGGTGGCCGAACCCGTGGTGCGTGAACTTGCACCAGGGATGAAAGCCAATCTGTGGGGCTATAACGGACAATCCCCAGGCCCGACAATTGAAGTGGTCGAAGGTGACCGTGTGCGTATTTTCGTGACCAACAAGCTACCTGAGCACACCAGCGTTCATTGGCATGGACAGCGATTGCCGAACGGCATGGATGGCGTCACGGGCCTTACTCAACCGGGTATCGGCCCTGGAAAGACTTTCGTCTACGAATTCGAGGCCAAACGGCCAGGTACGTTTATGTACCATCCCCACGCCGACGAGATGGCCCAAATGGCGATGGGGATGATGGGCTTCTGGGTCACCCATCCGAAGGACCCGTCGCTCCATGCTGTGGACCGTGATTTCGTCTTCCTGCTCAACGCGTATGACGTGGAACCGGGAAGCTATACGCCGAAGATCAACACCATGCTGGACTTCAACCTGTGGACATTCAATAGCCGCGTCTTCCCCGGCATTGATTCATTGCCGGTGCGCCAAGGTGACAAGGTACGCATCCGTGTCGGCAACCTGACGATGACGAATCACCCTATTCATATACATGGCCATGAGTTTTTCGTCACTGGCACGGATGGTGGCTGGACCCCGCCGGCGTCGCGTTGGCCTGAAGTCACCACCGATGTCGCCGTTGGGCAAATGCGGGCCATCGAATTCGTCGCTACTGATCTGGGTGACTGGGCACTTCACTGCCATAAATCCCACCATACCATGAATGCAATGGGCCACTCGGTACCGACAATGATTGGCGTCAATCATCGCGGGGTTGCTGAAAAAATTAACAAAATCGTCCCTGAATATATGGTGATGGGCGACAAGGGCGGCTCTATGGGAGGCATGGAAATGCCCTTACCGGACAACACTTTACCGATGATGTCGGGCGAAGGACCGTTCGGTGGTGTTGAGATGGGGGGCATGTTTACCGTACTGAAAGTGCGCAAGGACCAGAAGCGCGGCGACTATTCCGATCCTGGTTGGTACAAACATCCGGCCGGAACCGTGGCATACGAGTGGACGGGCGCCCTTCCTGAACCCGAACGTGCCACTAACGCTGGGGGGCAGTCGATGCCAACGATGAACAAACCCAATATTGAAGTTACTGTTCGTAAACCGACCGGGCATAGCGGTCACTAATTTTTTCAACTAAAAGGAAACATCATGAAAAACCTGCAAAAAGCTGTATTGGCAACCTTGCTTGGCCTGTCTTCCGTCGCAACGACCTCGGTGGCGTTCGCCCAGCAGCAGACCGCCCCCGCGACGCAAGACGCGATGAGCGAAGGGGAAATCAAGAAAGTGGACAAGGACGCCGGCAAGCTGACCATCAAGCATGGTGAGCTGAAGAACCTGGGTATGCCCGGTATGACCATGCTATTCAAGGTCAAGGAGCCGTCAATGCTCGACAAGGTCAAACAAGGCGACAAAGTACGTTTCGTCGTGGAAAAAGTTGGCGGTGCACTGACGGTCACCTCCATCGAAGCAGTAAAGTAAATTTAACAAAGAGAGTTGAAGATGAAGACCCTGCGGAACATTATTCTTGCCACATCCATATTGGCGGCAACGCTGGCTACCCCATTTGCCTTGGCACATGCGAGCTTGAAGAACTCCAATCCCGTGGCAGGTGCCTCCCTGGCAGTCGCACCAACGGAGATTGCGCTGACCTTCAACGAGAAGGTGGAAGAAGCCTTTAGCACGATCGTTCTGGCCGATGGCGAAGGCAAAACTGTCGGTGCAAACAAGGCAAAGGTCGATGCCGCAAATCCAGCCGTTTTACGCTTGGCAGTACCAACCTTGAACGCTGGCGCCTATACCGTGAGCTGGGCAGTTGCCGGACACGATGGGCATCGTCGTAAGGGCGATTTTAAGTTCTCGGTGAAATAAATGGATGCAGTCTCGCTGTTGCAAGTCAGTTCAGCTTTGCTGCTGAACCTCGGCTTTGCCTGGCTCGTTGGATCATGGTTTGCGCGTTACTGGATGCGTTCTAGCGGCGTCGACCATGATCATTTCGAGCCTGCGCTGCGCAAACTTGACTTGATGGCGGCGGCAATCAGCACGGTTGCTAGTGCATCTGCACTATTGAGCGCAACGGCGGTCATGGGGGGTGTCGGCCTGCGCGAAGCGTGCCCGATGTTCTGGATGATGGTGTCTACAACCGACTACGGACATGCAGGCTGCGCCATTATTGTGGCGATGCTTGCTCTCTTTTTTGTGCGATTAGTCGGCGGAGTCGGCCGCAGCAGCGATATTGCTGTCGTTCTCCTTTTGGCCATTTTTTCTGCAATACGGGCGTCCATGGGGCATGCGGGCGAGGAAGGCTTCTGGACTATTCCGCTAGCAGTAGAAGCGATCCATTTTTTTGCCATCGGCCTATGGACTGGCGCGGTGATGGTTACCGGCTGGTTTGTTCTTCATGCGGCGCGGGTAAGGAAATTTGATACGGGTAGCACCGATCAGTACCTCGAACTGATGTCCCAGGCAGCAATGCTCGCAGTAGTTGCCATTGTTGCTACTGGTATCTACAGCGCCTGGCACCGAGTGGGAAGTTCCGAGCACCTTGTTCATACCACCTACGGCGTCACCTTACTGGTCAAAGTTGCATTGGTCCTTCTTGCCATTGCCTTGGGCGGCTACAACAAATTTCGTGGACTGCCTGCTGCCTCCCGCTCCTCCCGCGGCGTCACTCTGGTGAGAGTCGTTCTACAAGTAGAGACTTTGCTACTGCTCGGTGCACTGTTTGCGGCGGCAATTCTTACCACTCAACAACCACCTACCGCGATGTAATGCCGCGACGGTTTTTCTACAAGGGAGTACGATATGAAAAAGATGACCTTAAATGCAATTGCAGTAATGTTACTGGCCAGCTTGAGCACTTTCAGCAATGCTGCGGTACCGGATAGTAGCCCAGCAGCACATAGTGGCCACCAGCATGGCGCAAATGAGCAGAGTGCATCTCTTGTGGGCAAAGCGGGCGACCCGAAAAAAGTGACGCGTACCGTCACTGTCGATATGAACGACACCATGCGCTTTAGCCCAGCGTCTATTGCCGTGAAACGGGGCGAGACCATTCGCTTTGTCGTCAACAATTCCGGCAAGATCAGGCATGAGATGGTCATTGGTTCTGAGAGCGAGTTGAAAGAACATGCCCAACAAATGGCAAAGTTTCCGGAGATGGAGCATGCGGAACTCAATCAGGTGAGCGTAACGCCTGGAAAATCGGGAACCATTGTCTGGCAGTTCGACAAAGCCGGCAAAGTAGAATTTGCTTGCTTACAACCCGGTCACTTTGAGGCGGGCATGAAGGGACTGGTACTGGTTTCTGCTAAATAGATGGCTTCATTCGGCGGGAATGTTCAATTTCCGCCGTTGCCGCAATAGCTGGTTCCACCACAGCCAACGAAACAGGCGAATCTGCCCAAGGAGTGATTCATGAGTAGAACTGAAGCCGAGCATCACGCGCACGAGCATCATCACGGCACCCATAGCGAGACCGGGCCTGGCAATACGATAAAGACAGGGGATGAAAAACCGTTCATCGATCCTGTCTGCGGCATGCGCGTTGGTGCAAATCCCGAAAAAGAAATCACCTACAAAAGTATGGTCTACCACTTCTGTAGCGGGAAATGCATGACAAAGTTCAACGCAGCGCCAGATTCTTTCATCGATAGAGCGAATGCGGCGCCCAGCCCTGAGCACTCACCCCAGCAGGGAGCGGTCTACACCTGCCCCATGCACCCCGAGATACGCCAGCCTGCACCGGGAACTTGCCCCATTTGCGGCATGTCGCTCGAACCTGAAATGCCGACGCTAGATGAGGCGGAAAATCCGGAGCTGGTCGATTTTCGCCACCGCTTCTGGTGGACGCTGCCGCTGACCCTGGTGGTATTCCTGTTGGCGATGTTTGGGCATGTGTTCCTTGAAATGGGGCTGCCAGGCCAGAACTGGATTGAGTTCGCGTTAAGCACACCTGTCGTACTGTGGGCCGGCTGGCCATTTTTCACGCGCTGGGCGCAATCGCTGGCACGCATGAGCCCGAATATGTGGACCTTGATTGGTTTTGGCGTAATGGCTGCCTATGGCTATAGTGTCGTCGCCACTATCGCACCGGGCCTCTTCCCGCCTACTTTTGCTGCACATGGCCGCATAGGCGTCTATTTTGAGGCGGCAGCAGTCATTGTTTCGCTCACGCTACTGGGACAGATACTTGAGCTGCGCGCACGCTCCCAAACTTCCGCCGCAATCAAATCCTTACTCGGACTCGCTCCGAAGACGGCTCGACGCATTCAGGACGATGGCTCCGAAGACGACATCCCGCTCACGCACGTCCACGTCGGCGACAAACTCCGTGTCCGACCCGGTGAGAAGGTGCCGGTTGATGGCGTAGTGCTTGATGGCGAGAGTTCGCTTGATGAGTCGATGCTGACTGGCGAGCCCTTACCTGTGACAAAGCGTCCCGGAGACACGTTGATTGGCGCAACGATCAATACCAGCGGGAGCCTGATTATGCGTGCCGAGAAAATCGGCAGCGACACGATGTTGTCTCAAATCGTACAAATGGTCGCGCAGGCGCAGCGCTCCCGCGCGCCTATGCAACGACTCGCCGATAGTGTCGCAGGCTACTTCGTGGTCGTGGTCGTGGTCATAGCGCTACTGACGTTCGTGTTATGGGGAATGTATGGACCTGAACCGAGCTGGGTCTTTGGTTTTGTTAACGCCGTTGCAGTACTGATCATTGCTTGCCCATGTGCATTGGGGCTAGCCACGCCGATGTCCATTATGGCCGCCACAGGCCGCGCCGCCACCCAGGGCGTGCTCTTTCGGGATGCCGCGGCAATAGAAGACCTCAAGAAGGTCGACACACTGATTGTCGACAAGACGGGGACCCTCACTGAAGGTAAGCCTTCCTTTGACAGCGTGGTCGCAGCGCCCGGTTTCAAGGACGAAGACGTCTTGCAAATGGCAGCGAGCATAGACCAGGGCAGCGAACATCCTCTAGCGCACGCTATCGTCAACGAAGCGAACAGGCGAGCACTGGTGCTGACAAAACCTGACAGTTTTGAGTCCGCCAGCGGTATTGGCGTGCGCGGCACGCTTGCTGGGGTGCACATCACGCTGGGCAACACCGCCCTGATGGATGCTGACAAAGTTGATTGGCGGCCGCTTGCAGACGTCGCTGAACGATTGAGAACAGAAGGTGCTAGCGTCATGTATTTATCCTCTGACGGCGTTTTGGCAGGACTGATCGCCGTGTCGGATCCCATCAAGGCAACGACGCGTGAGGCGATAGAGGGCCTGCGCGCCGAAGGGCTGACCGTGATCATGGCCACTGGCGATGGCGTCACCACTGCGAGGTCCGTGGCCGAAAGGCTGGGCATCACGGAGTTCTACGGCGAGGTGAAACCACAGGACAAGTTGGCCTTGGTAGAAAAACTGCAAAAGCAAGGCAAGGTGGTCGCAATGGCCGGCGACGGAATCAATGATGCTCCCGCACTGGCGAAGGCCAACGTTGGCATTGCCATGGGTACAGGAACAGACGTGGCCATCAATAGCGCTCACGTCGCCTTGGTAAAGGGAGATCTGCGTGGGATTGCCCTTGCCCGACGAATCTCGGTCGACACTGTTCGCAATATGTGGCAGAACCTGGGCTTCGCGTTTATCTACAATGCATTGGGCATTCCACTGGCTGCCGGCGTGCTGTATCCATTTACTGGCCAATTGCTGTCGCCGATGATCGCCGCGTTAGCGATGAGCCTGAGCTCCGTGTCTGTCATTACCAATGCACTCCGGTTACGCGGCACTGGTCGGCCTTAGCCATTGACCGTGCCACCGAGCGACAATCTCGTGGACGCAAACATGAATACTCCTGCAATAGTGAAAGCTGTATCGAAGAATGGTTGCTTACTGAGCAACGAAGAATTGCGCTTTCTACCAGCGGCACGCCTAAATAAGGACTGTTTCTGCACCAGTTTGGATAGTTCTGCATTGAAAACAGTACTATCGAGCGAACCAGGTATGGAGGGATTGCATGAGTTGATAGAGGCGCGGTGCCCCTATCTATTTTCCGCCAGGCCAATTTTCATTTCCGATAGTCAAAGCAAGCGTATTGCGGATGTGATTGGTGCGATTGAATCAGTGATATCGCTGCCATCGTATCGCGCGCGCGTTCTGGCGGATGCCCCGAGCATTGCCAGACATAATCCTGGTGGTGCAAAAGGTGTCTTTTTCGGCTATGACTTTCATTTGCGCGACGACACTTTGGCGCTCATCGAAATCAACACAAATGCCGGTGGGGCAATGCTCAACGCCGCGATGGCCAAAGCCCATAGATCGTGCTGTCTCAGTGATAGTGAATTGACACGTGCCATTGATAGCGGTGCGACCCTTGAAGACACCATCTTCAACATGTTTGAGTCGGAATGGGCGCTATCTCGGCGTTCACAGCCACTTCGGACAGTCGCGATAGTTGACGAACATCCAGAGCAGCAGTATCTCTATCCCGAGTTTGTTCTTTTTCAACGCTTGTTCGAACGCCACGGCATCGAGGCCGTCATTGCCTCACCATCGGACATTACCTATCGTGATGGCGTTTTACGTCATGGGGATCTTGCTATCGACTTGGTCTATAACCGGCTGACCGATTTCATGCTTGAGTCGCCCCAGTGTCTCCCATTGCGGTCGGCGTATCTAGAAAGCGCGATCGTGCTAACGCCCCACCCTCAAGCGCATGCCTTATATGCAAATAAAGCAAATCTGGTTCTGCTATCGGATACGCAAGAGCTCGTAGCACTTGGCGTAGCCCCAGCCGTGCAAGATATTCTGCTCAGGAGCATACCTCGGACGCAGATTGTGACGGCCGCTGATACGAACCGCTTATGGACGGAGCGCCGAAAGTTGTTTTTTAAACCTGTTGCAGGCTACGGGGGGCGAGCCACGTACCGTGGGGAAAAGATCACCAAACGGGTATGGCAGGACATTCTGGCTGGTGACTATGTCGCTCAGGCCCTCGTCATACCCGGTGAGCGCTCGATCGGCTCCACCGATAATCCTAGCTCGCTGAAATTCGACCTTCGAATCTATGTTTATGACGGAAAGGTGCAGTGGACCGCAGCCAGGATGTATCAGGGGCAAACCACCAACTTTCGCACCCCTGGAGGTGGTTTTGCACCTGTTTATAGTTTGGACGACGAGCGCACTGCTGATGAAATCAGCTCTATCGCGACTAGAGTTAGTTCCCATCACGACTGAGACGCGTTTGATCCGCAAACCGAACAGCTTAGTTACGCTATCATCCGGCCAGCTCTCAGAAACGTCAGAAATCGAATGTCAATGAGGTAGGAATCCATGATTAAAATTGCATCGATCCAGGCATCTATCGGGGTCATTGTTAAAGGTAGCACCAGCGCGGAAGGCATGAAGGCAGGGCAAGTGTTTTCTGCCTCGTTAGCTAATGCACTTGGATCGACGCCAAAAGTCGTGATGGCCTTGCCTCCAGTGGCATCTATTCAACACACACCGTTTGACCTTCCATTGAATTTGACCGCTGCTAAGATTTGGCAGCAGCCGAGTATCAATGAACGTGCGCTCGGACTGCGGGCATACCGTCAAGAACTGCTCGCCTCCAATATTGCGAATGCCGATACGCCTGGATATGTGGCGGTGGATATCGACATTGAGAAGGCCTTAAAAAAAGGAAAGTCAAAAGATGACGTTTCCCTGCAATTTCGTCTTCCGGCACAAGGTAGCATTGATGGCAATACCGTTGATATGGATGTTGAACGGGCCCAGTTTGCTCACAATTCCCTCATGTATGAATACAGTGTTGATCGTGTCAAGGGACGCTTCAAGGAAATAGATGACCTTTTGAAAAATACACCATATTAGTAATCCCTACTTGGAAATACTGACAGTAGCAACTGAATGCAACTACCGCAGGCAACGGAAAGATTAAGTCATGGCGTGATCGGGTAAGTACCTGAATGGATACGATCGCTCCCGGCTGCATATGCCACCAGTAGTGATCGCATCCAGTACTCAAAACCGCGTTATTTCTTCATCATGTCCTGACAATCCTTCATCATTTGATCCATTTTTTCATGCGTTTTCGGATCCATTTGATGATCCATTTTTTGGCCCATCTGATGATCCATTCCGGCTTCCGGGGCTTTATTGGCCCCTTGCATCATTTGCGCCTGTTTGGCCTTGCGCCCTTGGTTAATCAGCTGCCAGTCGGGGCCGGCGAAGGCGGGAAATGCAGCGCTAAGGGTGCTGATACAAACCAGCGTAAGTAGTAATTTTTTCATGATAAGCTCCTCGATAAACTAATTTGATGTATGCATCGACATCCCCATGGTCAAGTAGCTAATTCAACCATCGACAATACAAAAGCCGCAGCGCAACTGCGGGAACTTCTGAAATATCAAAAGCAAACTCCGCACTGTCCGTGTGTGAAACAAAACGCAGCGTTGCAGTGGTAGCACCGAGATCCGGATAGTCGCCGCCTGCTTTATGTACTGCAAAAGGTGGTCCCATATAGCAGAAGGCGCATGGCTGGCAGCTTGGCATGGCCATCGGCTGCACGATCACCGCAGATGCACGCATGTCGTTTTGCCGTGGGAACGCCGGCACATGGCTGCACCAGATAAAACCGAACAACACCACCGCACACCTCACGAAATACACAAAGTGCTTAGTCGAGCGGTAAGTGCCGAACGGTCTCATGAAGGCTAACTCTCCTCTGCTGCTGCCGTGCCGGCGGCACGGATCTGACGCCGGCGTAGCAGCAGATAGACCGCAGGGACCACAAACATGGACAACAGCGGCGCGGTGATCATGCCGCCAACCATCGGCGCGGCGATGCGTTGCATGACCTCCGACCCGGTGCCGGTGCCCAGCATGATCGGCACCAGGCCGGCGATAATGACCGCCACCGTCATTGCCTTGGGGCGCACGCGCAAGACCGCACCTTCACGAATTGCATCGAGCAGATCGGTTTCACTGGCGTTACCATTCGCCAGACGTTCCTCCCAGGCATGCTTTAAATAAAGCAGCATGATGACGCCGAATTCGGCCGAGACGCCAGCCAACGCGATGAAGCCCACGCCGCCGGCGACTGACAGGTGATAGTCGAGCAACCAGAGTAGCCAAATGCCGCCGGCCAGCGCAAACGGTAGCGTTGCCATGATCAAGGCCGCTTCGTCGAAGCGCTTGAAGGTCAGATAGAGCAGCACGAAGATAATAAGCAAGGTCGCTGGCACGACGATTTTGAGTTTTTCAGTGGCACGCTCCAGATATTCGAACTGCCCCGACCATGCAATGGAGTAACCCGCCGGCAATTTGACTTCCCTGGCGACGACTTGCTTCATGTCATGCACAGTCGAACTCAAGTCGCGATCGCGAATATCGACATACACCCAGCCTGACAGCCGGGCATTTTCACTCTTGAGCATTGGTGGACCGTCGTCGATGCGGATCGCGGCGACATCACCCAGCCGGATTTGCGCCCCCCGCTCAGTTAGCACCGGTAGCTGGCGCAGTTTCTCGACTGAGTCGCGCACCTCGCGTGGATAGCGCACATTAATCGGGAAACGCTGCAATCCTTCGACAGTTTCACCGATATTGTCGCCGCCGATCGCCGCCGACACCACGCTTTGCACGTCTGCAATATTCAAGCCGTAGCGGGCGGCCGCGTCGCGATCGATGTTGACGTCGATGTACCGTCCGCCATTCAGGCGCTCGGCCAGCGCTGAGGAGACGCCCGGCACCCTCTTGACTGCGCGTTCTATCTCACCAGTGATGCGGTCAATTTCCTGCAAGCTAACGCCTGCAACCTTGACGCCGACCGGGCTTTTGATGCCGGTGGCCAACATGTCAATCCGGTTGCGGATCGGCGGCACCCAGATGTTGGACAGCCCAGGCACCTTGACGGTGCGGTCCAGTTCCTGTATCAATTTTTCCGGCGTCATGCCAGGGCGCCACTGATCGCGCGGCTTGAACTGGATCATGGTTTCAAACATTTCCAGCGGCGCCGGATCAGTGGCGCTCTCGGCTCGGCCGGCCTTGCCGAAGACGCTTTGTACCTCAGGTACCGTTTTGATCAGCCGGTCTGTCTGCTGCAACAACTGCCCGACCTTACCGGCCGACAGACCTGGCAACGCCGACGGCATGTACAGCACATCGCCTTCATCCAGTGGCGGCATGAATTCGCCGCCGAGCCGGCTCATGGGCCAGATCGTGATGGCCGCTACCAGCGCTGCCGCCAGCAAAGTCAGCTTTGGAAAACGCAGTACGATCTCGAGCAAGGGGCGGTATAACGCGATCAGGAAGCGATTGAGGGGATTCTTTTGCTCATCGGGAATCCGGCCTCGGATCAGATAGCCCATTAAAATGGGAATCAGCGTCACCGCCAACCCAGCCGCCGCCGCCATCGCATACGTCTTGGTAAAGGCCAGCGGCGAAAACATGCGCCCCTCCTGCGCTTCCAGGGTGAACACTGGAATGAACGAGAGAACGATGATCAATAGCGAAAAGAACAGTGCTGGCCCAACCTCAACGGCAGCGTCGCCAATGACACGCCAGTGCTCATTACCCTTCAGCTGTTTACCCGGATGGGCATGATTCCAGGCCTCAATATGCTTGTGGGCATTCTCAATCATCACCACGGCGGCATCGACCATCGCGCCGACGGCAATGGCAATACCGCCCAGTGACATGATATTGGCGTTAACTCCCTGATAATACATGACGATAAAAGCGATCAGGATACCGATCGGCAGCGTGATGATGGCCACCAACGCCGAGCGCAAGTGAAACAGGAATAGCGCGCAAACGACAGCGACGACAATGAATTCCTCGATCAGCTTTTCTTTCAGGTTGCTCACAGCGCGCTTGATCAGATTCGACCGGTCGTAGGTGGGAATGATTTCGACGCCGGGCGGCAGGCTTGCTTTTAGCTTTTCCAGCTTGACCTTGACGGCATCGATGGTTTCCAGCGCATTTTTCCCGGAACGCATAATAATCACGCCGCCAGCAACTTCGCCCTCACCATTCAATTCGGCAATCCCGCGCCGCATTTCAGGCCCGATCTGGATCCGCGCAACATCGCCCAGCCGCACCGATACGCCGGCGTCAGTCGTCATCAAGGCAATCTTGCGGAAGTCGTCCAGCGACTTTAGATAACCGGAGGCCCGTACCATGTATTCGGCCTCGCCCAATTCCAGCACGGAGCCGCCAGTTTCCTGATTGGCTTTCTGCACGGCATCGATAATTTTGCCGTGCGGGATGTTAAAGGCGCGCATTTTATCCGGATCGAGCACGATCTGGTACTGGCGCACCATGCCGCCAATGCTGGCCACTTCCGAGACGTTGGGCACCGCTTTCAACTCATACTTGAGAAACCAGTCCTGCAAGGCGCGCAATTGCGACAAATCGGTCTTGCCGCTACGGTCGACCAGCGCATATTCATAGACCCAGCCGACGCCGGTAGCATCTGGACCGAGCGCGGTTTTTGCCTGCGGTGGCAGGCGTGACTGCACCTGGTTCAGATATTCCAGCACCCGTGAACGCGCCCAGTATGGATCGGTACCGTCTTCAAACAGAATGTAGACGAAAGAGTCACCGAAAAACGAGTATCCGCGCACCGTCTTGGCGCCCGGCACTGACAGCATGGTGGTGGTCAGTGGATACGTGACCTGGTTCTCGACGATTTGTGGCGCCTGCCCCGGATAGCTGGTGCGGATGATAACCTGCACGTCCGACAGGTCGGGAATCGCGTCGAGCGGCGTGCGCGCCAGCGACCATATGCCCCAGGCCGTAATGAAAACAGTCGCCAACAAGACCAAAAACCGGTTGCTGATAGACCAGCGGATCAGTTTTGCGATCATTTCGCCACTCCCGCTGGTGCCTTCATGCCACCCATGGGTTTGTTCCCGACTTTCGGCGCACCGGAGGTCGGCGCAATGGCCACGATCTCGAAACTGCCATCCTCGCCTTGCTTGATGTCGAATGCGACGCGGTCACCTATACCGATATTGGGCGGCAACCCATTGGAAGGTAATTTGAAGCCCATCGTCATCGCACCCCACTGCAGCGACGTGATAGGACCATGCGAAATGGTGATCTCATCCTTGCCGATCTGTTCAACCTTGCCTACGCCATGGTGGCGCGGGGGTGCCTTGTCTGCGTCCGGGGATGGCGTATCGCTCATGCGTGTCGTGGTTCCCTTCAGGCTGGCCTCGGAATCGACCAGGAACTGCGCCGAGACGACCACTTTCTGGCCAGCGGACAGGCCCTTGCGGATTTCGGTGAGACCATTGCCTTCGCTGCCGACCTCCACATCGACGGGCATAAACTTGCCGCCCTCCTGGGCAAGCATGACAACGCTGCGTGTACCCGTCTGGATGACTGCCTCCGATGGCACCTGCAAAACATCGGCGCCACTGTTTGACGCGAAGGTCAACGTAGCAAACATGCCGGGCAATAACTGAGCGCCGGGATTAGACAGCTCCACACGGGCTTTCAGGGTTCGCGTCGCGGCATTAACTTCCGGCAAAATGGCACTCACCTTGCCCTTGAAAATACTTCCGGGTAGCGCTTGTACCCGCGCTTCGACGGCGTCACCGGGGCGAACCTTTGCCGCCACGCTCTCGGGCAACTCCGCATTGACCCACACTGTCGCGAGGCCATTGATGCGAAACAGCGGCGCACCGGCTGAGACGGTCATTCCTTCCCGGGCGCCAAGCTCTGCGATCACACCGCTGATGGGTGCTGAGACCGTCATGCGCGGATGGACCTTTCCACTCGATTCGACTAGGCGGATTTGCCCGTCACTCATACCAACTAGCCGCATGCGCTGACGGGCAGCATCGACCAGGGATGCTGTCTCATTGCCTTGCATACGACGGCTCGCCAGATAGTCTTCTTGTGCCGCGATCCAGTCAGGAACATACAAGTCAGCCAAGGGTTGCCCTTTTTTCACCGGATCGAGCGTGGCACGCACATACAGGCGCTCGACAAACCCACTGCTACGCGCCTGCACTAATGCCACGTCGCGTTCATCATAGGCGACGTTACCGACAGCAACCAAGCCGCCGGACATCTTTCCGAATGTGACGAGCGCTGTGCGCACTCCCAGGTTTTGCTGGACCCGCGGGCTGATCGTGACATTACTGTCCTCACCATCTCCCGCAGCATAGACGGGCACCAGCGGCATATCCATGAACGGTGACTTGCCGGGTTTGTCAAACTTCTGGCCCGGCACCATGGGGTCATGCCAATATAATGGTTTCTTGTTGGCAGCACTCGCGGCGCCTGCTGCGTTGCCGGCACCTGGAGATGCTGCCTCATGTGCCTGTCGTACACCAAACTGGTAACCGGCATAAGCGACCGCTGCAAGGGCACCCGCAAGTACCAGGACGCGTAATTTCTTATTGTTCATTTGAATTCCTGCTGGCGATGTACTGCGGAAATTTGCGCGATTGCGATGTCGGGAAAGAGGAAGCGAAGCTGTGCCCAAAACTGGGCTGTATTCATCTGCAACTGCAGCAACTGAACGTGCATGTCTGCACTATTGCGCCTGGCAGCGAGCACCTCGGCCAAAGAGGCTTTACCGCCACGATAGGCGGCCAGGACCGCCAGGCTTCGCTCGTCGGCAAGTGGCAATAGCTGGAGCGCGTAGCGCTCGCTACGTTCTTGGCCACTCCTCCATTCGATGAGCAAGGCACGGATGTTGGCGGCATCTTCTCGCAGCAGTTCGTCGCGTTCGCTCCTCGCTTGTTCAACCAAGGCGAGTTTGGAGCTTAGCTCGCGGTCCTGCCGGTTCTTGCGATCCCACTGCAATGGCAGGGACAGGCCAACGGAGACCATGTTCGAATAGGCCGCGCCGCGCTGCTGGAATGCAAACTCGACACTCCAGTCCGGGTGCCGGTTCGCTTGCGCCAGATTGACGTCCGCCTGGGCCGCTTCTTCCTGCCGAGTCAACACCATGATCTGCGGGCGCTGCGCCAGTTCAGTGTCGGGAAAAACCGGGTCCAGAGGGATGGCGCCCAGGTCAGGCATGCCAGCCTCGGCAAGTTCGCCGCTGCTGCCGGTCCAACGCACCAGCATGTTTTTTGCCGTATTGAGGTCGCGTTCGACTTGGCTAGCTCGGTCTTCGATGGTTAACAAGGCGGAACGTGCGGCCAGCACATCGGCCTGACTGCCACGCCCTCCCCTGTAGGCCGCCGCGGCAGCGTCTATTTCCTGGCGAGAAAAGATTACTTGCTCTTTCAATACAACTGACATTTTCCGAGTGTAGTAGACGTTGAGCCAGGAGATCGCCGTGTCGCGTTGAATCGCAGCGAGTGCGACATCTTTTTGCGCTTGCACCTTAGCGGCTTCGCGCTCAAGGCGTACGGAACGCCAGCGCAATTTATCGGCGCGTGTCAGTTCCTGCGAAATGCCGATGCGCCGCATCGTCATAAAATCCCCGCTCAAACTAAAGCGATCACTGCCACTTAAGGGCACATTATCGATACCTACCTTGAGAGTGGGATCGGGGCGCTGACCTACCGCTACCGCCATTTCATGTGCGGCGACAGTGGCCTGGTCCTGCGCATGGAGTTGGCGCGAGCGGGCGACAGCCTGCTGCAGCGCCTCGGCGAAAGTGACTGGCTGGGGGGCCGCGCGCGCATCATGAACGGAGACAAGCAACGGAAAAGTAAGGGCGAGAGCGAGCGCCGTCTTCATGAATGGGCGAAGACGGGCGACGCGTGCATGCGACTGCACGGAATACGGGATAGACATGGCAGCTCCAGAATGCGATGGGCAACAACGCCCTGTCGAATCCGACAAGGCGATGACGATCTAGGCAGTCTGGAGTATTAAATACGGAAACAGCAATGGCGGATAGAGATAGGCGGCGCCGTTGGCCTCGCCAAGGTAATGAACAAGGGAGATTTTGCTGTATACACTACAGGAGTGTCAAAAATGGCTGGCGTCAGAAGCAGGACAACAGGTACGAAAGATGGGTGGTCGGCGACGGGTGCCTTGTCCAGCGACTGTCTGGACGCATCTCCCACAGCATGAATTTGACACAAAGTCGACTGGTCAGTGTCCATGCCAGCGCAGTCTGCCATCGCGGGCATCGCAGATGCCCCAACGCCTGCGGATACAACAGAACCACTGCCTCCCATCGATACGCCAGGGCACAGGTACGAAGCGACCGCATGCTGCATGAACAGCATGCTGAGTATCGCGACAAGAGCCGTGAACAATCGCACTGTGCGGGAGGTCTTCATAAACTATCTATATGGATGGTATTCGTAGCCTAGGTTGTATCAAACCACCTGTCAAGGTATTGCTGTACCGCCTCTTGACCTTGAGCAAATGCGGGTCCGAATGATGCAAAAATCACTATACGCATTACCATCATGGGAAGGTCAAAGACCATATGTCGCAAGGATGATTGGAACGCCAAATAGTCAAGCTCCTGACATTACCGTCAGATGGTGGCTGCCTCATCCTGCAAACAGGAGACTTGCGTCGCTTACCCCAGCTGCAATTCCCAGTAACCTACATCAATCCACTGATCGAACTTAAGCCCAACACGTTTAAACAAGGCAACTTTCACGAATCCTAACCGCTCATGCAAAACAACGCTGGCTTCATTGGGTTGCGAGATGCCGCCAATGACCACTTGTAGTTGGCGCCGACGCAGTTCAGCGATCAGGGCACTGTAAAGTTGTCGGCCTATTCCCTTGCCGACGCTCTCGCGCGCCACATACACCGTAGACTCAACCGAAAAACGATAGGCGCTGCGGGCACGCCAGGGCGTTGCATAGGCGTAGCCGACTATCTCGCCGGCACGTTCAAAGACGTACCACGGCAACTGCGCACCGACAGAGACGATACGCTGGGCCATCTCATCGATGCCGACTATCTGCTCTTCAAACGTGATGGTGGAGCTGCTGACGTAATGGTTGTAGATCGTGGCGATCGCGGCGGCATCGGCGGTAGTGGCAAGTCGAATCATTAGTGGGATCCAAATAGACGTGAAGTGGCAGGAAGGAGCGCGGCCGCAAACTGCGCATGGCGCCTTGAAGTGTCATTCTAGCAATAATTCGTCATATGTGGCCTCACGGCGCATTGCGTTGAGTAGGATCGCGCAGGAAAGCCGGCGAAGGCCCTGTTCCTCCCGAGCGTGCCCGCTCCCGTCCGGCGGCCTCGGCCCACCAGATCAGCTGGGAAAAGGTGCGCTCGATATAGGAAACCCAGCGCGTACTATCGACTTCGGGCGCAAAGCTGCCATCGGCAGCGAAAACAGTGTGTGCGGCCGGAATGTGGACCATGGCCGAAACAGGCAGGCATCCAAGTTCGGACAGGAAAGTGCGCATGCCGACTGCCGCCCGCACACCGCCCCACTGCCCTGCCGAGTAAGTCACGATGGCGCTGGGCTTGAAGGCAAACAGGGAGCTGCCAAAATGGTTCAGTAAATGCATCAGTGCCGGACTCATTGAATGATTGTATTCAGGACTGACCATCACATACCCATCGGCGCTGGCAATTTCACTGGCCAGATGCTCCAACGGCAGCGGCGCACGCCCTTGCGCATAGGAAAAGTGCGGCTTGAACACGTCACCCAGGTCGTAATCAAGTGGATCGATGAGTACCACCTCATGACCATCGCGGCTGCACTGCGCCGCGCAAGCCTTGGCGACGCGTTCGCCCACGCGCGCGGGCTGGGGCGGCGTGCTGGTACGAATAGAACCGAGAAACACCAAAATTTTCATCTTGCCCTTTCCAGCCAAAACCTCGGCTGCGTCATCGTGTAGTGACGACCCGGCAAGCGGGCCACAGTGAAAACAGCTTACTTGCCTGGCGTCTCGTGCTCCATGGCCGCATCGGCGAGGGCGCGCACTTCGGCCGGCATGGATTCCTTGCGCTCGCTATAACGGCTGGTCAGGTAATCCGAGCGATCGCGCACCACCAGGGTGAATTTATACAATTCCTCCATGACGTCGACCAGGCGGTCGTAATATGGGGACGGCTTCATGCGGTCGTTGTCGTCAAACTCCTGGTATGCCTTGGCAACGGACGACTGGTTCGGGATGGTCACCATGCGCATCCAGCGGCCCAGCACGCGCAAGCCGTTGACGGCATTGAACGATTGCGAGCCGCCCGACACTTGCATCACTGCCAGGGTACGCCCTTGCGTGGGGCGCACGCTACCCATTTCCAATGGAAGCCAGTCGATTTGCGACTTGAACACACCCGTCACAGCGCCATGGCGTTCCGGGCTGCACCAGACCTGGCCTTCCGACCAGAGCGACAACTCGCGCAACTCCTGCACCTTGGGATGGTCGGGGCTGACGCTGTCGACCATGGGCAGGCCATGCGGATCAAACACCCGCGTTTCAGCGCCGAAGTGCTGTAGCAGGCGCTCCGCCTCCAGCGTCAGCAGGCGGCTGAACGAGCGTTCACGCAGCGAGCCATACAGCAAGAGGATGCGCGGCGGATGCGTTGCCACTGTCGGCGGCACAAGTTTATCGACCGTCGGCGTATCGAGGTGTGCGGCGCTGATGTTGGGCAAGTTATCAATGAGCTTATGCATGGGGCACCACCCGCTTTCCATGTGCATCGATGACCGCCTCGCCATCTTCTTTGGCAAACGCGCTCAGTTGTGGCAAGGGCAGAATGTCGAGTACCAGTTCCGATGGGCGGCACAGCCGCACGCCGAGCGGCGTGACCACGAAGGGACGATTGATGAGGATGGGATGGGCCAGCATGGCGTCCAACAGGGCCTCGTCGCTGACGTGGGCCTGGTCGAGCCCCAGTTCCAGGTATGGCGTCCCCTTCTGACGAATGGCCTCGCGCACGCTCAAGCCAGCACGGGCAATCAAATCGGCCAGGGTATTTCGCGTTGGCGGTTGCTGCAGATATTCGATGACCTGCGGCTCGGTGCCGGTATTGCGGATCAGCGCCAGGGTATTGCGCGAGGTGCCGCAGGCCGGGTTGTGATAAATAGTGATATCCATGATGAATCCTTTCTTGATTAGCTGAGGCGCAGTGCCAGCGCCGCCAGGGTCACCAGCAATACAGGCAAGGTGAGGACGATGCCGACGCGGAAGTAATAACCCCAGGAGATGTGAATCTTTTTACTATCGAGGACATGCAGCCACAGCAGGGTCGCCAGGCTGCCGATCGGGGTAATTTTCGGTCCCAGGTCACTGCCAATGACATTGGCATAAATCATCGCTTCGCGCACGGCCCCCTGCGCCGTGGTCGGATCGATCGACAAGGCGCCGATCAGCACCGTCGGCATATTGTTCATGATCGAGGACAGGACGGCCGTCAGCACGCCGGTGCCCATGGCCGCACCCCACACACCATATTGCGCAAAGTAATTGAGCACGCCAGTGAGGTAGCCGGTCAGGCCCGCGTTGCGCAAGCCATACACGACCAGATACATGCCCAGCGAAAAAACGACGATCTGCCAAGGCGCGTTGCGGATAACTTCGCGCGTGGGAATGACATGGCCCTTGGCGGCAATGGCGAGCAACAGCGCGGCACCGACGGCGGCCACGGCACTGATCGGCACGCCCTGGCTCTCCAGCCAGAAAAATCCGATCAGCAGCAGAGCCAGTACCAGCCAGCCGGCCTTGAAGGTCGCCATGTCGCGGATCGCGGCACTGGGACTCTTAAGCTGGGAGACGTCGTAATTTTGCGGGATATCCTTGCGGAAGAACCACATCAGCGCCACTAAGGTGGCAATCACTGCAACCACGTTGACTGGCACCATCACAGCGGCATACTCAGCAAAGCCAATCTTGAAATAGTCGGCGGAAACGATATTGACCAGGTTCGACACCACCAGCGGCAGACTGGCCGTATCGGCGATGAAGCCGGCCGCCATCACGAAGGCCAATGTCGCCTTGGCTGAAAACTTCAGTTCGAGCAACATGGCGATCACAATGGGCGTCAATATCAGCGCCGCGCCATCGTTGGCAAACAGTGCTGCGACGGCGGCGCCCAGCAAGACCAGCAAGACGAACAACTTCCGACCGCTGCCGCCACCCCAGCGTGCCACGTGCAGCGCGGCCCACTCGAAGAAGCCCGCCTTGTCGAGCAACAGGCTGATAATAATCACTGCGATAAATGTGCCGGTGGCATTCCAGACGATGTGCCAGACGACGGGAATGTCTGACAACTGGATAACGCCGGCCAGAAGCGCCACTGTGGCGCCGATGGCCGCGCTCCAGCCGATGCCCAGGCCGCGCGGCTGCCAGATGACAAGTACCAGGGTGGCCAGAAAAATCAGGAAAGCGGTTAGCATACAGGCGCTTCCTTGTGGGTTGCCGGGGCAAAGACACCGGCAATGTTGTCGAGTTCAGCTTTCAGGCATACCGGGTCATGCTGCAACTGCGCCAGCGGCAAGGCGAAGAAAGCCTCGATGCGCGCGCGTAAAATGCCGTAAGTCAAGCGGAATGCGGCGTCCTTCTCTGCATCCGTGCCCGTGACATGGCCGGGATCGTCCACGCCCCAGTGGCTGCGCAGCACGGGGCCCAGGTAGGCCGGGCAGATCTCGCCAGCGGCACTGGCGCAGACGGTGATGACGATATCGGGCACCGATGGCAGTGCGTCCCAGGACTTGCTGTAATACCCTTGGGTTGATATCTGCTCTTTTGCCAGCAACGCCAGTGCCCCTGGGTGCAGCGCCCCGGCTGGATGACTCCCTGCGCTCAGCGCATGCCAGCCTGCCGGCGCCAGATGATTAAAAGTCGCTTCGGCCAGGATGGAGCGGCAAGAGTTGCCGGTACACAAAAAGAGAACGTTCATGAGTTATCGAAAAATAGTGAAAAGTAAGGTATGCCCGTCATCTGCGGGCATGCCGGGACGCTCGCCCATCAGACGGCGCTTTGCCCGATGGCTTTGATCTCATGCTGGATCGCGTTTTTTTCGAGCATGTGCAGCGGCAGGCTGACGAAGACGTTCATCCGGGTCATGATCTGACGGAATACCTTATGGAATATCGCGCGCTTTTCTTCGTCGGTGCCAGTAGCTGCAGCCGGGTCTTCAAAGCCCCAGTGCGCCGAGAGCGGATGGCCTGGCCAGTATGGGCAGACCTCGCCGGCTGCGTTATCGCAGACAGTAATGATGAAGTCCATGTGCGGTGCATCTGCGGTACCGAATTCATCCCAGCTCTTGCTGCGCAGTTTGTCGAGCGGATAGCCGGTCGCTTCAATTTGCTCGATGGCGAATGGGTTGACGCTACCGCCCGGGTAGCTGCCGGCGGAAAAGCCACGGAAGCGGCCCTTGCCCATGGTGGAGACCAGCGCCTCAGCCATCACGCTACGGGCTGAGTTACCAGTACAGAGAAACAACACGTTGTACACTTTGTCGGTCATGACAACTCCTTCAATCACTGCGTTGGTGGGGGTGTGCGATTCGATTTGTACGTTTGGATTCATACGGCGTCGCAGGCTGCGCCTTGCGCAGTAGTGCATGGCGCACCGCCGCAGCAGTTCTCGGTCAAAAAGCCAATCAGGGCATTCATGCTGTCGATATGCGCGGCGTAGATGACAAAGCGTCCATCCTGGCGAGGCACGATCAGGTCCGCATGTACCAGTTCCTTTAGGTGAAACGACAGCGAAGACGGAGGAATGCCCAGCTGTTCGGCAATCTTGGTGGCCGCCATCCCTTGCGGCCCGACTTGGACGAGTAAGCGAAAGACGGCCAGACGCGATTCTTGCGCCAGTGCTGCCAACGCGGCGATGACATTTTTGGTTTCCATGCGTATTCCTTTTTTATTTCATATTTCCATAATAATCGAATTATAGAAATAATGTAAACCAGTTTTTATGCGCGAGTAGCGATTCGCCTTGCTACGGCGATCTTGCAGCCAGTCCCTTCTCCATAGGTGTCGACACAGCAATTAGCGCGGAATTGCACCCAACCAAATGATCGTGACGGATTCAATCGGTGACTGCAACACCCTTTCACTGCCCAGATCTGACAAGCCGGTGCTGCAGCGGTTCCTGCAAGAGCGTCATGGCATGTTCATTGACATTGGCCTGCTGGCGTTCGATTGCCGACTGCACCACTGGCCGCACCTGCCGGCCTATTCCCTCCAGTCCCAGTCGGCTTTTGCTGGCGAGATCATTAAAGTCGGTGAGGCGTTGGCACAGGAATCCCTGTCGATCATGACGCGCCAGCGCCTGAGCATCGTCAAGCGCCTGATCTACGGCGAGCTTGATGCCGCGAGGGTGCTGTGATGAGCGACCAGACCGATGAACTGCTACGCGAGATTGCCGCGAAACACGGCATCGCCGTCTCGCGCGACGACCCCATTCTGATTTTGCAAACCATCAACAGCCGCCTGCTACAGGACAGTGCCAAGGCCCAGCAAGTCCAACTGGATCAGTTCAAGGAGGAAATGGAGGCGCTGTCGCTACGCTGGGGTAGCGACCCCAAAGACAAGGCGGAACGGATCCTGAACACGGCGCTTACTGCCGCCAGGGAAGCCATGGCCGCCACCATGCAGGAGGGAGGAAAACAGGCGGCAAGCGCCGCACGCCAGGAGATCGACGAGGCTCTGCAGCAACTCGCCAGCCCCCCCTGCGCGCTGCGCACGCCATCGCGGTGCTGAACGTGATCGCGTCCCTGTTCACCATGCTGGCGGCGGCGCTGCTCTTATGGGTCGTGCTGCGATAGTCCCAATCGCATGCTGCGGCCATGCTGTCGCGCACTTCGCGTACCAGTTCAAGACGGCCCAGCAGGCGCTGAATGGTCTTCTGTTGCTGCTGCACCTGCTGTTGCCATTGCGTGCGCGTGCCGGGAAACGTCAGCAAACCCGGCTGCTGCATTTGCGTGCGCTGCAGGCGCGAAGCCTGCGACTCGATCAGGTTTTCCAACCTGTCCTCGATGCGCTCCACCTGCTCGTGCTTGGCCTCGATCTGCACCGCCAGCGCCGTACTGTATGGCGATGCCAGCGGCGCCGAGGCGAGCCTTCGTTGTCAACAATGACGGCACAGAAAAAAACTAAATCACTATATGAGCTACGGGTGTGTTTATGACCTGACTTAATGGAAACTATGATTAACAAAATATATGATTTTTGCTCATAATAGATTTCATAATGGCCAGAAATATTTAAGTTTCTGGCTGCGTGCCAATTGGAATTTCACACTAACGTATTCTATAACAAGCAAAAAACGTATTTTTCGCATAAAATAGATTACATTATGCCGAGACCATCAACTACTTTATATCCCAATTCCCTTCGCGCCCTGGCAGCCTTGGGGCAGCGGCTCAAGGACGCGCGCTTGCGCCGCCACTTCTCCGCCGAGACGGTGGCGACGCGCGCAGGCATGACGCGTCAGACGCTCAGCAAAATTGAATCTGGGAACCCGTCTGTAACGATGGGCAACTACTTCCAAGTAATGACCGTGCTGGGACTCGACAAAGACATGTCGAACGTGGCCCTGGACGACGTACTTGGACGCCGACTGCAGGATGCAGAACTGCCACAGCGGAAACGGGCTCCGGCCACCCATCCACACCGGGTCGCACAGGATGCCTCAGGAGCTGCCGAAGCAAAAGAAGTTGAGACGGCCCCTCCTGATGGCAAAGGAAACTAAAATGGCCACAAAAAAATCACAACCTCACTGAAGGTTTGGCTGGACGATCCCGCTTTCGGCCCTGGACCCCGCATTGAGTCTTGACGCCAACGATTTTATCCCGTTGACTCAAATTTTGGGGTCTTCATGGACTCGTGTCCTGACCGCTGGGGGCAGGTGCTGATGCAACGTCGCGAGACCATCGACGCAAAAGAAGCAGGCCGGACAAAAATAACCTTGCGGGCCTGGGAATTTCTGTGCGGAGTGCAGGACCATACGCGCATGGGCTCGCTGAGATTCAGTGCCGAGGACACCGACGTCTTTCTCGCCAATGAACTGCTCGCGGCACCACCCATGACCAGCCTGGCGGAGCTGCAGCAAGTCGCCTTGGAACTATCTCGAAAAAAATTCGACGACATGCTGAAGTTGCGGCAGTGGCTCAAAATTCTGGTGGCCCCCGGCGCCTCATTGGGCGGCGCACGTCCCAAGGCTAACCTGTCCGAGGCGGGGGAACTATGGATCGCGAAGTTTCCGTCGGCGGACGACGACAGGGATGTGGCGCTATGGGAAAAGCTCTTGCATGACATGGCGGCCGACTGCGGCATCGACATTCCTCCATCGCGTATTGAGCGTGTGGGTCACGAATACCACACCTTCATGGTCAAGCGCTTCGACCGGGAAAACGGGGCTCGTCGATTCTTTACCTCGGCAATGACGCTGCTGAACAAGACCGACAAGGAATCCGCCACCTATCTCGACCTGGCCCAGTTTATTGCCGAACAAGGCAGCCCGGCCCACATCGCCGACGACCTCCAGCAATTATTTATCCGAGTTGCCTTCAACATTGCCGTGGCCAATCGCGACGACCACTTGCGCAATCACGGATTCATGCGCACACCCACTGGATGGCGGCTGTCGAAGGCATACGACATGAACCCTTCCATCAAAAAAGACGAGCATGTGCTGGGGATAGACGAAGGCTTGCACGAGCCGTCGCTGGAAACCTTGCTGGAAACGGCCATCTACTATCGATTGACAGATGCCGATGCGGCATTGCTCATCCAGAATGTACTCGTGGTCGTCGCTACATGGAAAGTCCGTGCCAAGGCCTTGCACATCGCTGCTGCGGATGTGCATGAAATGGAACATCTATTCATCACGGAGCTGGGTGACACAATCTGACAGTCTGCTGTAACGCCCAAGAATTAGCCATCAAGCAAATGCGGCTCGCGCCCGCACCAATCAGGCGATCTCACCTGTCATGTGGGTGGGTGCGGGAAGTCAATCCCCGGCGCCAAGCAGCTTCAACGGCACGACCTCGGCAAGCGCGATCTCCAGTTCTACGCCATCCTCATAGCGCATCCAGACGCGTCCTTCCCCTGTAGGACGGCGCCCCAACACTAGCATGCCCTCGCGCTGGTGGTGGCGCACGAAGATGCCGGTACAGCGCCAGCGGCTGTGCCCTGCGTGTGCAGAAAGGGTAAGCCCGGCAACCGCTTCCGGCGCAGTTGCCGCCAATGGCGCGAAATCAACCTCCTCCGCATCAGTGACGGGAGGCTCCTCCCGGCTGAACTTCTCGCCCAGAAAGGCACGCAGCAGCTTGACGGCGCTGCGTGTGATCTCAGGCTCTCCACCGTTCAGCCAGGTCGCGACCTGGCCCGGCTGCGACTTGTAAGCCGTCACCAGTTCATTGATGGTCGTCACATCGCGCACTCTGCCGGCATTGAATGCCTGGGCAATGGATTCCGGCAAGTCCAGCAAGGCGGCGTGCTGCGTCACGAATGCGGCGGACTTGCTGATATTGCTGGCGATCTGCCCCCGTTTCAGGCCCTTCGACAGCTCACGGCCGATGTAGTTGGCAATTTCCCGCGCCGTCAGCTCGTTGCGCTGCAGGTTTTCCACGACCTGGTCGGTCTCGCTGTAGTCGTCGTCAATAAAACCGGGAATCGCCACCAACTGCGCCAGCCGCGCTGCGCGGTAGCGGCGCGCGCCGTGATTGATGATGTAACGCCCGGGCCGTTCGGGATGACGGCGTACGGAGATCGGCGTCTTGACGCCGCGCAAGCGGATCGAGGCTGCGAGTTCGTCCAGGCTGTGCGCCGCAAAGCCTGGGTTCTCGGCGGAGCGCGGCTGCAGCGCATCTTCGTCGATACGGTCGAGGGGCAGTGCCAACGGCCTGCCCTCCGGCTCACCAATGCCAACGGCCTCTTCCTGTGTTGGGACCTCCCTCATCGCGACTGGTCCGGATTGCCATATGCCACGAACCAGGTCAGGTAGCAGAACACCGCATAGTGCAGAGTGAATGTCCACCCGGCATGCGTGCCAGGCGTATCCCACAGCACCAGAGCGCGCAGCAACTGGAACAGCACATCGCACACCATGACAAAACGCAGCAGCGGCCAGCATAGCACGGTCAGAACCCAGACTATCTGACGTATGCTGGGGCCTTTTTCCGGTATAGGCGGCACAGATTGCCGCTCAGGCTCAGGCAGCGGCTGCGCCTTATCCTTGCCGCCGGCAGCAACGGGAAACTGAATGATGTCTGCCATACTGCCCCCTCATCTGTTGCACAACAAATCATCGCTGTCATGCTCACAGCATGTATAGTCGCGCGACACCGCTGCACCCGCCTTGATCTGGATTAAACCGGTACGCATGCATACGCTTTTTTAGCCGCTAAAATTGCGCAGGCCATCAATGCCCCTGTGGCAGAACCCACTTGCATGACACCTTTGATCTAGTCGATATGCTCACCCGATTCCTGTTGCATCAGACGTGAGCGCCACAGATACTGGCTACATATTTTCGGAATAATGATTGTGAACGTGATGTCGACAGACCGCCGCCGGAGCTACCAGGCTCAACGATCCGGTCTGCTTCATTGCCGCCATGCTGGCACTGATATCGTCTCGCTCGCCGACGAGCAAAAGGAGCGCACCATGACCCGAGTCACACTTCCCACTACGCGGGAGCGCCGTGCAGCGCAAACGCTCAACGAGGAGCGCTTCATCCGCCTGGCTGAAGTACTGGCCACCTGTGGAAAATCGCGCAGCAGCATTTATGAGGGCATCAAGGAAGGCACTTTCCCGGCCCCGGTAAAACTCCAGGGCCGCTCATCGGCCTGGCTCAAGAGTGAGGTCCAGCATTGGATGCAGGCGTGCGTCACCGCACGCCGTTCTGCCCCTGGTGCAATACAGGCTCCTCCGATGCAAACGGTGGCTGCGACTGATTTAACCACGCGCGTCAAGCACCAGCCTGCGTAAGGATGTCCCTGCGAGCCCCCTCAGACAGCAGGCGGCGTGGGGCTGGCGCAAAAAACAGACCATGCCTGCATCAGCAAGACACGCTTATGGAACAAGTCGCCGCGCCGGTAGGCCGCTTCCACCCTGTCTGGCAAGCGATGCGCCAGCGCATGCTCGCATACTTCGCGGGAAAAGGCGTTGGCTACCGCCTCGGCGCACCAGTCGCGGAACGAAGAACGGAAGCCGTGTACGGTGATGTCGTCAAACTGCATGCGGCGCAAGACCGCCGTCAGACTCATGTCAGATAGCAGCGTGCCACGCTTGCGGCCTGGGAATATGACCTCGCCCTGACGCGGCACTGCGCGCAGCAGCGCAAGCGCTTGACCCGACAGCGGCACGCGATGTTCCTTGCCGGCCTTCATGCGCTGTGCTGGAATCGTCCACAACGCCGCCGCCAGGTCGATCTCCGGCCACCGCGCGCCCCTGACCTCACCTGAGCGCAGCTGTCAGGATCGCAAACGACAGCGCCCTGGCAGCGATCCCTTCCTGAGCCGACAAGGCGGCCATGAATCTGCCGATCTCTTGCCACGGCAGGGCCGGCCGGTTTTTCACGGGGGCGACCTTGTTCGGATTGGCCAGCAGGTTTTCCAGATGGCCTTTCCAGCGCGCCGGATTTTCTCCCTGACGAAAGCCGCTGACCGTCGCCCAGTCGAGTATGCATTCGATTCTGCCGCGTATGCGCGTTGCCGTTTCCGTCTTTGACAACCAGATCGCACCGAGCACCTTGACAACCAGATCGGTGTCGATCGCCGCGACAGGCAGCGTGCCCATGACCGGGAATACATAGGCGGCCAGGGTGCTTTCCCACTGCGCCACATGTTTAGCATTTCTCCAGCCATGCCGGTGCGCTGCAATATAGGCCGCAGCACACTGTGCAAAACTCATCTGGCGCGCACGCGCCAGCATCCCTGCCGGCTCTTCCTGGCGACGCATCGCCAGCGGATCGCGCCCTTCACTCAGCAGCAAACGACATTGCCGGGCCCTTACGCGCGCCTCGGCCAGATCGACCGCCAGACAGGAACCCAGTCCCATTTCCCGGCGCTTACCACCGATACAGTAACGAAACAGCCAACTCCTGGCTGCAGCACCGGACACCTGCAGCACCAGGCCGCCACCGTCCCCGTAATACCCTGCCCCCCCTGACGCGGCCTACGGCCAGCGCCGGCAGCTTGTTCAGCCTGATTGTCATCGCCCTTCTCCCGCATTGCGAGATCCAGCACTTATTCTAGCGCATGATCAACCGCCTGCTTGCCAGCGGCACTTGATTCCGCACAATGTCACTTACACCGGCTGGCCTGGGATAACGGGGGCGCTGAAGTACGCTCGGATGGCTGCGGCCACAGCCACTCCTACCCCCCCAGCGCATGCTGGATTGACGCGGCAGGCAGCGGACGCTGGTGGATTAATTTGCGTGATTTCTCCTATGAGGAGCGGAAATGAAAAAACCCGCCGAAGCGGGTTTTTAAAAATACTGGCGGAGACGGTGAGATTCGAACTCACGATACAGGTATAAGCCGTATGCATCCTTAGCAGGGATGTGCCTTCGGCCACTCGGCCACGTCTCCTAGCTGACTAATCAACTATGTCTCTTCAGCTAACTGCGCTGTAGCGACGAACGTCATAATATCGACTGCCCCCCCTTTGGTCAAGGGCGTGGGGCAATATTTTTACATTTTCAAGCTTTTTCCAGCTCGAACGCTTTATGCAGCGCGCGCACGGCCAGTTCCATGTACTTTTCATCGATCAGCACGGAGATCTTGATTTCGGAGGTGGAGATCATCATGATGTTGATGCCCTCTTCCGACAGGGTGCGGAACATTTGCGACGCAACGCCCACGTGGCTGCGCATGCCCACGCCGACGACGGACAGTTTCGACACTTTCGCGTCGCCCGTGATGCTGGCCGCGCCCAACGATTCGCGGTTTGCTTCCAGCACGGCCAGCGCGCGCGTGTATTCGCCGCGCGAGACGGTGAAGGTGAAGTCCGTTTTACCGTCGACCGACTGATTCTGTATGATCATGTCGACTTCGATATTCGCCTCTGCCACCGGTCCCAGGATGTGGTAGGCCACGCCTGGACGGTCGGGCACACCGAGCACGGTGATTTTGGCTTCATCGCGGTTGAAGGCGATGCCGGAGATGACTGCTTGTTCCATGTTTGTATCTTCCTCAAACGAAATCAGGGTGCCTGAATTGGCTTCTATTTCCAGCGGCAACATCGGGTCGGTCAGCGACGACAGCACGCGCGTAGGCACGCGGTAGTTGCCGGCGAACTCCACCGAACGCGTTTGCAGCACTTTGGAGCCCAGCGAAGCCAGTTCCAGCATTTCTTCAAAGGTAATGGTCTTCAGGCGGCGCGCATCGGAAACCACGCGCGGGTCGGTCGTGTAGACGCCGTCGACGTCCGTGAAGATCAGGCATTCGGCTGCCTTCATGGCAGCGGCAATGGCCACGGCCGAGGTATCGGAGCCGCCGCGGCCCAGGGTTGCAATGTTATCGTTCTCATCAACGCCCTGGAAACCGGTAATGATGACAATCTTGCCCGCATCGAGATCGCGTTTGACTTTTTCGTCATCGATCGACTGGATGCGTGCCTTGGTAAAGGCGGAATCGGTCTTGATCGCGACTTGCCAGCCAGCATAGGATACGGCTTGTTTGCCGATCGCCAGCAGTGCCATCGACAATAGGCCGACGGACACTTGTTCGCCTGTCGAGGCGATCATGTCAAGTTCACGGGGATCGGGTTGATCCATGATTTCCTTGGCCAGTCCAATCAGGCGGTTCGTTTCGCCCGACATGGCAGATGGCACCACCACGATTTGATGCCCAGCGTCGTGCCACTTAGCAACGCGCTTGGCGACATTCTTGATACGGTCAGTCGAGCCCATCGACGTACCGCCATATTTGTGGACGATTAAAGCCATAAGAGTGAAGTTTCCGCTCAAGAAGAATAAAAAAGGAGGGCTTTACTCTACATGCCGCAATGCAAAATAACAAGCTAAAAAGCGCATTAGCTCATACCGATTGCGCATATGGAAATAACCAATCCATGCAGTCCAGCAGACATCGCCAGGCACTTGCAGGCCACCCCAAGAGTGGCTGTGCTGGCGGCGCTCACGCTCAGCAGGACTGCCAGCGCAAGGCGATGCGCGGACGCTCAGCCAAACTCAGGCAATGGCAATCGAGGCCAATACCAGCGGCGAACAGCAATTGTTGCGCCGCACAGACAAGGGGCAGGCGTTCGCGCTCCCAGGCGGGCACATCAAACGCCTGGTAATGATATTTCAAACTCTTGGTGGGGCGGTTCAGGGCCAGCTTCAGGCGCTCGCCACCCTGGCGGAAGTCGATGGTCAAGGTTTGCGCTTGTAACCAGGCAATATCAATCCCCTGCCCGCCCTCTTCCACCGCATCGAAATGCAGCATGCCGCCGTAGGCTGGGAAGGCCAGGCTCGCTTCGCCCTGCCAGTGGAATTGCTGGCCGGCTTTTTCCAGGCCGGGGATATTCGCGTCGCTTTTATCGCGCATGCCGGCCAGCTCATCGAGCTTGGGCGTCAGGTACAAACGGTCGCGGTGGCGCCGCACGTGGCAGTCGGGGTGCGTCACCAGCAACTGGGCATCCGGGCGCGCTTCGAGCAATTGCGCCAACATTTCCGCCAGCCACGCCGTCGACGGCATGCGCAGGCCGCGCGTGCCGAACCAGTGGCGCAGCAGGTTGTAGCAGCGGTCAATGCTCAGCTCACGCAATGCCGCCAGCTCGATGCAATCACCATCGAGGCAAGCGGCCAGGTCCTGCGTCGCCAGTTCCATCAACAGGCGCTGCGCCGATTGCGCATGCTGGGCGCTGCGGGCGAAGCGCTCCTGGAAACCGGGAAACGCCTGCGCCAGCACGGGCATCACCTGATGCCGCAAGGCATTGCGGGCGAAGCGGGCATCGTCGTTCGATTCGTCGTGGATATGCGCGATGGCATAGTTGGCCACATACGCTTCCAGTTGCTTGCGCGACACGGGCAGCAGCGGTCGCGCCATCACCAGGTCCGGGTTACCCAGCAGCTCGGGCGCGCTGTTGGCGCCATCCATGCCGGACAGGCCCGCCGTGCCGGAACCGCGCAGCAATTGCAGCAGCACCGTCTCGGCCTGGTCGTCCTGGTGGTGGGCCGTCAGCAGCAGGCGCACGCCATGCGCGGCGCAGAGCGCGCCCAGGGCCGCGTAACGGCTCTTGCGGGCCGCCTCTTCCGTACCGGTCTTGGCATTCTTTTCCAGCGTGACGCGGCGCGCCTCGAAAGCGATACCCATGCCAGCGCACGATTGCGCGCAGTGCGCCAGCCACGCGTCCGCATTCTGGCTCAGGCCGTGGTGCACGTGGAAGGCGTGCAGGGTGACGCCCTGTTCTTGCGCCCAGGCATGCGCCAGGTGCAGCAGGGCCGAGGAATCGAGGCCGCCGCTCAGGGCGATGCCGACCGGGCTGCCAAGCTGCGGGGCACAGGCACCCAGCGCACGGGCGAAGATATCCGCCACGCTGGCGGTTTGTTGCTTTTTCATAGGGGTTCCGGGAATGCAAAGAGGGACAGGTGGGTAGTCGAAGATGTTCGGCTACCTGCCTGTCCCTGGTGTTTGTTGCTTGCTTTAACCCAAGACCTTGACTTGCCCTTGGGTTAAATGAATTTACTCGCTCGGCGTGGTTTCCTTGAACTTGCCGTAGCTCAACAATTTCTCATGGCGCGCTTGCAGCAAGTCCTTGGTTTTGATGCCGTGGAACTGGCGCAGGGTGTCGGCCAGGGCGCGTTTGAGCAAGGTGGCCATCTGCTTCGGATCGCGGTGGGCGCCGCCCAGCGGTTCGTTGATGATCTTGTCGATCAGGCCCATGGCTTTCAGGCGGTGGGCTGTGAGGCCCAGCGCTTCGGCCGCGTCGGCGGCGCGCTCGGCGCTCTTCCACAGGATCGAGGCGCAACCTTCGGGCGAGATCACGGCATAGGTCGAGTATTGCAGCATCAGCACGGCGTCGCCCACGGCAATGGCCAGCGCTCCGCCGGAACCGCCTTCACCGATGATGGTGGCGATCAGCGGCACTTTCAGTTCAGCCATCACATACAGGTTGTGGCCGATCGCTTCGGACTGGCCGCGCTCTTCCGCGTCGATGCCGGGGAAGGCGCCTGGCGTGTCGACGAAGGTGAAAATCGGCAGGTTGAACTTTTCAGCCACTTTCATCAGGCGCATGGCCTTGCGGTAGCCTTCCGGTTTCGGCATGCCGAAATTGCGCAAGGCGCGCTCTTTCGTGTCGCGGCCCTTTTGATGGCCAATGACCATGCACGGCTGGCCGTTGAAGCGGGCCAGGCCGCCCACGACGGACAAATCGTCCGCGTAGCTGCGGTCGCCATGCAATTCGTGGAAATCGGTAAAAATTTCATTCACGTAATCCATGGTGTACGGGCGCTGCGGGTGGCGCGCGATCTGCGCCACTTGCCAGGGCGTCAGCTTGGCGTAGATATCCTTGGTCAACTGCTGGCTCTTCTTGGCCAGGCGGTCGATCTCTTCCGAGATGTCGACGGCCGAATCGTCTTGCACGAAGCGCAACTCTTCGATCTTGGAATCGAGTTCCGCGATCGGCTGTTCAAAATTGAGGAAAGTCGTTTTAGTCATTGTACCTCCAGGTTTTACCGGCCACGGCGCCAGGGCGCGCGGCATCATCTATGTTTATTTTACCGTACCGGCTTGAGCGCCGGGGGCTGCATCGGGTGCGGCAGGGGTGGCTGCAGGGTCGAGACTGCGCCACAAATACCACGTCGCCACGGTGCGCCACGGTTCCCAATTGGCGGAAACTTCGCGCGCATCGCTGCGGGAAACAGGTTCGCCGGAGAAATAATTGACGCTGATGCCCTGGATCAAACCAGGATCATCGAGCGGCAATACATTCGGTCGCAGCAAATTGAATATCAAAAACATCTCGGCTGTCCAGCGGCTGATGCCGCGGATCTGCACCAGTTCGGCGATGACGGCTTCATCATCCATCTGATCCCACTGGCTGGCATGCACGCGCTTGGCCTTGAAATGGTCAGCCAGGTCGAGGATGTATTCGGTCTTGCGTTTGGACAAGCCACAGGCCGACAACTGCTCGGCGCCAGCTTTCAGCACTTGCGTGGGCGTGCACTTGGGGCACGCCAGCAGCAGCTTTTTCCAGGCGGCATCGGCCGCCTTGGGCGTGATCTGCTGCCCCACCAGCGAACGGGCCAGGGTGGTAAACGGGTCGCTATGGCCAACCAGGTGCAGGTCGCCAAATTGCGGGATGAGCTTTTTCATGATGCGGTCGCGCTTCATCAGCTCGATTTTCGCCTCTTCCCAGTAGTGCGGCACCTGGATCACTGCTGCCGTGGCCGCAACGCTAGGGGCTTCCCCGTTTTCCCTGGACGTTGGCATCATGCGCGGCGCCAGTTGGTCGTGCCGTCAGGCTTGTCTTCGAGAATAATGCCCGCAGCCAACAATTCGGCGCGGATCTTGTCTGATTCGGCAAAGTCGCGCGCCTTTTTCGCCGCGCTGCGCGCCGCGATGGCCGCTTCGATGCCGGCAGCTTCATCCTGGCCGCCGGCAACAGCGCCGACGGTTGCTTGCAGGAATTGCTGCGGCGTGCGCTCCAGCAAGCCCAGCACGCCGGCCAGGCCTTTCAGCTGGCGCGCCAGCGCCGGCGACTTGCTCTTGTTGACTTCCGTGGCCAGGTCGAACAGGGCGGCGACGGCCAGCGGCGTATTGAAATCGTCGTCCATGGCTTCGGCCACGCGTGCGGCATGCGCGCAGCTCCAGTCGATGCCACCGTCTTCCACCACCACGTCGGCCAGCGCCGTGTACAAACGCGTCAGCGACAGGCGCGCATCGTCCAGGTGCACGTCCGAGTAGTTCAGCGGACTACGGTAGTGCGCGCGCAAGATGAAAAAGCGGATCACTTCGGCATCGTATTTTTGCAGCACTTCGCGGATGGTAAAGAAATTGCCCAGCGACTTGGACATTTTTTCATTGTCCAGGCGCACGAAACCGTTATGTATCCAGTAATTCACGCTGACGTGGCCGAACGCGCCTTCAGATTGGGCGATTTCGTTTTCGTGGTGCGGGAATTGCAAGTCCGCGCCGCCGCCATGGATGTCAAATTGCTCGCCCAGCAAGGCGCACGACATGGCCGAGCACTCGATATGCCAGCCCGGACGGCCTTTACCCCACTTCGAATCCCATTTGACTTCTTCCGGCTCAGACTCTTTCGACGACTTCCACAGTACGAAGTCGAGCGGATCGCGCTTGCCTGTGTTGACGTCGACGCGTTCGCCCGCGCGCAGGTCGTCGAGCGACTTGCCCGACAGCTTGCCGTAGTTGGGGAAATTGCGCACGGCGTAATTCACGTCGCCATCGGTACCCTGGTAAGCGAGGTTTTTTGCTTCCAGGCGCTCGATCAGGCTCAGCATTTGCGGCACGTAGTCGGTGGCGCGCGGCGTGTGGTCGGGCGTCAGGATGCCCAGCGCGGCCGTGTCTTCATCCATGTATTGGGTGAAACGCGTCGTCAGCTGCGAAATCGTCTCGCCGTTTTCCACGGCGCGGCGAATGATCTTGTCGTCGATGTCCGTAATGTTGCGCACATAGGTGACATCGAAACCGGATGCCTTCAGCCAGCGGTAGATGACATCGAACGCCATCATCATGCGCGCATGGCCAATATGGCAATAGTCGTAGATTGTCATGCCGCACACGTACATGCGTACCTTGCCCGCTTCCATCGGGACAAATACCTGCTTCTCGCGCGCCAGCGTGTTGTAAATCTTTAGATTGCTCATCGTACTTTGCAAGTGGAGCGGCCGCCAGCCAGGCAAAACGACAGGCAGGCGCGGACACCGGGGGTGCCGCGCCACTGAACTGCCGTGTGCGCCAAGACGGGACGACCCGCTATATTGTTGTTCTTGTTTGTTAGAATTAAAGCGTTAGCGGTCAAGTATAACATTGATAAAAACCAGACTGGCCCGATATGGATCAGGTTTTTACGATGTTCAACCGAAACTCACTTCTTTTGGCACTAAAGCAAGTTTAGAGAAAAATAACGATCAAGGACGCCTTCATGCAAGAAACCAAACCGCAGCGCCTGTCTTTCCTGGCCCGCTTCTGCACCCTGTTTGCCAGCCTGACCCTGGGTGGCGCCGTTGTGGCAGCCCCGCCAACGGCACCGCTCGACCCCACGCCGCACGTGGCCCTGAAAACCAGCCTGGGCGAGATCGTACTGGAACTGGACCAGGAAAAAGCGCCGAAAAGCGTCGCCAACTTCTTGCAGTATGTCAAAAGCGGTTACTACAAGGGTACCGTGTTTCACCGCGTCATCGATGGCTTCATGATACAGGGCGGCGGCTTCGACAAGAACATGAAGCAAAAGGCCACCAGGGCGCCGGTCAGGAATGAAGCGCAAAACGGCTTGCAAAACGTCACCTACAGCATCGCCATGGCGCGCACGGGCGACCCGCATTCGGCCACCGCGCAGTTTTTCATCAATGTGGGCAACAACGGCGCGCTCGACTACCCAGGCCGCGACGGTTTCGGCTACACGGTGTTTGGCAAAGTCGTCAGTGGCATGGACGTGGTCGACAAGATCAAGGCCGTGCCCGTGGCCGACAAGGGACCGCACCAGAACGTCCCCGTTACGCCCGTGGTGATCGAATCGGCGACTTTACTCAAATCGGCGCCCGCAAAACTGTAAAATAGCGTTTTTACGGCTCCGGCTTGCCACCATGGACTGCGCGGGCCGTTGAATATTTATCATCTAATTTATTAAGGATCATCATGACCTCCGTCATCATCACCACCAATCTGGGCAAGATCACCGCTGAACTGGACGCCGAAAAAGCGCCGAAAACGGTTGCCAACTTCCTGGCCTACATGCAAGCCGGCCACTACGACAACACGATTTTCCACCGCGTCATCGACGGTTTCATGATCCAGGGCGGCGGTTTCGAGCCAGGCATGAAACAAAAGCCAGCCGACACCACCGTGGAAAACGAAGCCAAGAACGGCCTGAAAAACGATACTTACACGCTGGCCATGGCCCGCACGTCGGATCCGCACTCGGCATCGGCCCAGTTCTTCATCAATATCAAGAACAACAGCTTCCTCGACTATCCAGGCCAGGACGGCTGGGGCTACGCCGTGTTTGGTAAAGTCACCGATGGCAAAGAAGTCGTCGACGCCATCCGCGCCGTGAAAACCACGCGCACCGGCATGTTCGCCGACGTGCCGACCACGGACGTCATCATCGAAAAAGTAGAAGCTGCTTAATACGGCTCTGGCATCATGAATAACAGGCATTGCAGCGTTTGCGCCCCTCCATGCACTTCACACCCTGGGAGCGTTGAACAATGACAATGCCTGCCGCACTCTTTATTTCCGACCTGCACCTGCAGAGCTCGCACCCGCGCACCAGCGCGGCATTTCTTTCCTTTCTGCAACACCATGCGCAATATGCGCAAGCGCTGTATCTATTAGGCGACGTGTTCGAATACTGGGCCGGCGACGATGACCTGGAAGACCCGTTCAATGCGCGCATGACGGCCGCCATCCGCGCCGTCAGCGATGCTGGCGTGCATGTCTACTGGATCGCCGGCAACCGCGACTTTCTTGTCGGCTCCGGCTTTGCCGCCGCTGCCGGCGCCACCCTGCTGAGTGAACCGCATGTGGCCACCATCGGCGGTCGGCGCATCGTCCTGCTGCATGGCGATGCCGAATGCACCAAAGACGTCAACTACATGGAATTTCGCGCCATAGTGCGCCAGCCCGCCTGGCAAAAGCAATTCCTGGCCATGCCGCTGACGCAGCGCAAGGCCATCATCGCCGGCTTGCGCCAGAGCAGCCGCGAGCATAACGGTGAAAAGTCCTATGACATCATGGATGTCACGCCAGATGCCGTGGCGCAAGTATTTGCCGAACACACCAGTAGCGTGATGATCCACGGCCATACACACCGCCCTGCCCTGCACCTGGTCGACAATACCTTGCGCTATGTCCTGTCCGACTGGGAATGCGACGTGACTGCGCCGGAACTGCCGCGCGGCGGCTGGATCGCCATCGATGCGCGCGGCAACATCACGCGCCATGATCTCGACGGCAATATCCTCGACTAGACGTACGCCGACCGCATCACGGGCGTTTTACGGATGCGGCGTATATTCACCTGCACGGCAGCCCGCAGATTTACTATTCGGCATATTCAGCCGCGTTTCTCGATGCACTGGCGATCGAACTACGGCAACATGCCGCCGACAGCTGGTGCATCTACGACCATACGACGGCCGGCGTAGCCCTGCCATCGGTAAGCCAGGTGGCGGCCGACTATCAATTGAATCCCATCACGGTGTCGTGCGCCTATCAGGAACTGGTCGACGATGCCCTGGTGGAAAAACGCTGAGGACTCGGTATGTATGTCATGGATGGCGCCCGCGACAAGTTGCTGGCCAGCGAACGCGAGCGCTTCCTGCGCGAAGAGTGGCCTACCTTACTGGAACACATCACACGCCTGGATCTTGACCTGGAGCAACTACTACAGGCCAAGCGCGACGGCGGCGCAAACGGAGAAAATGCATGAGCGAATTGAACAAGGACAGCATCATCAGCGCACGCGGCTTGCGCAAGCACTACGGCAAGCAGGCGGCCATCGATGGCATCAGCTTCGATATCGCACCGGGGCGCATTGTCGGCCTGATCGGGCCGAATGGTTCTGGCAAGACCACCACCCTGAAAGCCATCCTGGGCCTGACGGGCTTCGACGGCGAATTGTCGGTACTGGGACGCGATCCGCGCCTGCAGCGCGACGCGTTGATGGATGACGTCTGTTTCATCGCCGACGTGGCGATCCTGCCGGGCTGGCTGCGCGTGCGCGACGCCATCGATTTTGTTGCCGGCGTGCATCCACGCTTCGACCGCAGCAAGGCCGAGCGCTACCTTGCGCACACCAGGCTGGCGCCGAAGATGAAGGTCAAGGCCATGTCGAAAGGCATGATCGTGCAGCTGCACCTGGCGCTGGTAATGGCCATCGACGCCAAACTGCTGGTGCTCGACGAGCCGACCCTGGGCCTCGATATCCTGTACCGCAAGCAATTTTATCAAAACCTGCTGGAAGACTACTTCGATGAAAACAAGACCATCGTCATTACCACCCACCAGATCGAGGAAGTGGAACACATCCTCAGTGACCTGATGTTCATTCGCGACGGCAAGATCGTGCTGGCCGCCACCATGGAAGAGGTGGGCGAACGCTATATCGAGGTCATGGTGGGGCCGCAGTATGTCAACCCGGCGCGCGCCCTGCTGCCGATCAGCGAACGCAGCGTGTTCGGCAAGTCGGTGATGCTGTTCGATGGCGTCGCCCGCACCGAGCTCGCTGCCCTGGGCGAATTGCGCACGCCCAGCCTGGCTGACCTGTTTGTCGCGACCATGAAAGGATCGTAGCAATGAGTATTTCCCCCATGAAAAAGATGCAGTGGCTGATCAGGCGTGAATTGTGGGAGTACAAGGGCATGCTGCTATGGACGCCCACTGTCATCGGCATCGTCATGACGTTGCTGGGCACCTTGATGACGGTCGGCACCATCGCCAAGACCAAGATGCGCACGGCGCTGATCTTGAATGGCGAAGAAGTGTCCTGGAGCGCCATCTTCAATACCCGCACATTTGGTCCGCGCCGCACGGAAATCATCGACACCATCGCCAATAACTACACCTACACGGCCGCGCCGCTATTCCTGGCACTGGGCTTCCTGGTCTTTTTCTACTGCCTGAGCGCCCTGCATGACGACCGGCGCGACCGCAGCGTGCTGTTCTGGAAGTCACTGCCCGTCTCAGATGCACAAACGGTGCTGTCGAAAGTGGCCATCGCCCTGCTGGTCGCGCCGCTGATCGTGGCCGCCGCTGCCAGCCTCACTTCGCTGGCACTGGTGCTGATACTGAGCGGCGTGCTGGCGGTCAATGGCATCCACGTGTTTTCCGAACTGGCCAGTTCGCCAGGCCTGTATCTGGGTCCGCTGCGCGTGTTCGGCTTGCTGCCCGTGTATTGCCTGTGGGCCTTGCCAACGGTGGGCTGGTTGCTGATGGTGTCGAGCTGGGCCAAGTCAAAAGTGTTCCTGTGGGCCGTCGGCGTGCCGCTGCTACTGCTCGTCCTGACCGTGTGGGCGGGCAAACTGGCGCAAATGGAAAACGATGTCAGCTGGATACAAATGAATCTCATCGGACGCGCCCTGCTGGGCACCCTCCCCGGCAGCTGGTATCTGTTCGAACCGGAATTGCTGCCGCAAATGCGGGGCTTGGGACAGGGTTCGCACCTGGCAAGGGTCGACGTGTTCAGCAACTCCTGGTCCAGCTTGAGTTTGCCAGCCGCCTGGCTCGGCGCGGCAGCAGGCGCGGCACAGATTTACGCAGCCATCGGCCTGCGCCGCTGGCGCGAGGAAGGCTGACAACGAGGCTGACAACGGGGCTGTCAGCGCCTATCCCACCCCCATCCTGCCACACAACGCCCCGCCCGCCGGGGCGTTTTTCATGTCAAAAAACCTCTCTTTCCCGCCTGCCGATATTAACTATATTCCTGATAGTGATTATCAAAAATCCCCTCTGCATCTAAAGACTATTGATTCAATATTCTAGAATTGATATAAAAATTACAAAATATTATTTCTATTGCATTTTATTGTCAATTAAATTTGATAATCGTTGTACCAAAAATCAGCAACTAGCAATTTGATAGCGAAGCGGGTTTTTTATGAAAGGCGAAGAAATATTGGACCCTGACAGAAAATTTTGCCGAAAACTGCCATTTCGTGACAATCAGTGATAATTACATCGAGTAAAACTCGACAGAATAAGGCTATGGGAAATGATCAAAATGAAATTAAATATTTCTTTTTTAAAACCACCATCAGAGTGACCGCATCTAAGAGTGTAGCGAAGCAGATGCATTTGACAGCGAGTATTGCCAGACTAGCCCGTTGCCGGCGCAGCAAAAGGCAAAAAAAATAGTGCAATGAGAAACAAATATAAAAATAGTATTTTAAATATTTTTTACTCCCCGCCATTTCGTCCCAGCGGTTTTAAATCAGATATGTTTTACTTGTGCTGTAAACATCAGCTGCGCTCAAGATCGATCATGGCGCAAGCCAGCCGGAGTAATCATGAATTAAATGATATTTATTGATTTTTAATGCCTTAAAAAAATTGACCGAACACATAACTATTCCGGAGAATTTCAAATGGCCACCCCACAAAATCCAGCACAAGTTCCCGTCAATGCCGAAGGCGCTGGCGCCAAAATCATCCCCCCCGCAAAAAAAGCCGCCAGTGACAAGAATGGCGGGCGCAAACTGTATGACGACGACGAGCTGGCGCCAGCCGCCGCAACCGACCAGTCCATGCCGGCTGAAAACGTGGTCGAAGTCACGGCTAGCGCCGACACCGACAAGGCTGGCGCCCTTGGCGCTGCAGCAACGGCGGCGGCGATCGCTGCGGGGGCAACTGGTGGTGCGGGCGCTGCTGCGGGCCAGGCGGGCACGCCGCAAGGCGACAGCAACGGCGGTGCTGCGGGTGTCGGCGCTGCGGGCGTACCTAGCGGCAGTGTCGTCGACGTCGCAGGGGGATCGGCTGGAGCCGGTGCTGCTGGCGGCATCGGTGGACTCGGTGCCCTGGGCGCACTTGGCGGCCTCGGCCTGGTTGCCGCCGCGGCCGGCGGCGGTGGCGGCGGTGGCGCTGCAGCGGGCGGTTCCGGCACGGGCACTGGAGGCACAGGCACGGGAGGCACAGGTACAGGTGGCACGGGAGGTACCGGCACCGGCGGCACGGGCACGGGCACGGGCGGTACAGGCACGGGTGGCACCGGCGGATCGACCGGCGGCCAGGGCGACGGCGGTACGGGCGGCACCGGTGGTACAGGCGGTACGGGAGGTACGGGCGGTACGGGAGGTACGGGCGGCACCGATCCGACGCATCAATCAGTCACCATCACGGTCACGGACGCCGCCCTGCTGGCCGCCGCTGCCGCATTGAATGCCGCCAGCAGTGCACTGGCCGATGACGCCGCTGCTGCTGCCGCCGCCGCCAAGACCGCCGCCTCGCAGGCAAGCGCCAACGCCGCCATCCTGGCCGACCAGCAGGCAGCACAGGCGGCAGCGGCAGCGGCCCAGGCCCAGGCAGCCGCCACTGCCGCAGCCGCCGCTGACGTGGCCGCACCGGTCGCCGCCGCCAACGCGGCCGCTTCGCAAACGGCAGCACAAAATGCCCTCGCCGCCGACAATGCGGCGGCAGCCGCCAACGCCACGGCCGCCGCTTCCGCCGCCGCCGCCAACGCCGCGCAGGCCGATGACGCCGCCGCAGCCGCCGCCCCGCAAGCGGTGCTCGCTGCCGCTGCCGCGCAAGCGGCAGCCAGTGCGCAAGCGGGCCTGACCGATGCCCCGGCCTTGCTGGCCGTCTCGGATAGCGCAGCCGCCGTGGCCGCCACCGCCGACCAGCAAGCCAGCCTCAGCGAGGCTGCGGCACTGGCGGTGACGGCCTACAACGATGCCGCTAACGCCGCCAATACCGCCGCCATCGCCGCTGCCTCCGACGCCGCTGCGCTGGAGGCCACAGCTGCCGCTGCCGCCACGCAGGCAGCCAACGCCGCCACGCTTGCCAGCCAGACCGATGCGGCAGCGCTGGGCGCCACTGCCGATAACGCCAGCGCGCAAGCGGCGGCAGCCCAGGCGCAAGCGAACGCCACCGATGCGGGCGCGCTGCAGCAAGCGGCAACTGCCGCGCAAGCCGCTGCGCAAGCGGCCGCCACGCAGGCAGGCGCCACCGACGCCGCCGCCTTGAATGCGGCTGCCAACGCCGCCGCGCAAAACGCCGCCAGCGCCACCGCCGTCGCCAACCAGACCGATGCAGCGGCACTGGGACAAGCCTCGGATCAAGCCGCCGCGCAAGCGGCCGCCGCCCAGGCACAGGCCGACGCCACCGACACCACGAGCCTGACCGTGAGCGCCAACGCGGCGGCCGCGAATGCTGCGCTTGCCGCCAACCTGGCGGCGCAAACCGACGCCGTCTCCCTGGCCGCCGCCTTTGACGCCGCTGCCGCCATCGCCGCCAATGCCAATGCGATCGCCGGCCAGACCGACGCCGCCGCCTTGCAAACGGTCTACAACAATGCCCAGGCCGCATCGAACGCCGCCGCCGCGCAGGCCGCGGCGAATGACGCCACCGTGCTGGCCCAGGCAGCCACCGCCGCCGATGCCGCAGCCCTGGCCGCAGCCACCCTGGCCGGCCAGACTGATGCTGCAGTGCTGGGTGCCGCCTCGGCCGCCGCCACGCAAGCGGCCGACAATGCCGCCACCATCGCCAACCTGACCGACGCCGCCGCCCTGCAAGTCGCGTCCGACGCCGCCCAGGCCGCCGCAGCCGCAGCCGCAGCGCAAGCGGCCGCGAATGACGCCAGCGTGCTGGGACAGGCCGCCGTCGCCGCCGATGCGGCAGCCCAGGCCGCCGCCACCCTGGCCAACCAGACTGACGCTGCCACGCTGGGCGCCGTCTCGGCCGCCGCCACGCAAGCGGCCAACAATGCCGCCGCCCTCGCCAACCAGACCAACGCCGTCGCCCTGCAAACGGCCTCCGACGCCGCCCAGGCAGCCGCTGCTGCCGCTGCTACGCAAGCGGCCGCCAGCGACGCCACCGTGCTGGGCCAGGCATCAAACGTTGCGGCCACCGCCGCACTGGCCGCCGCCACCGTAGCCAACGCCACCGACGCCGCCGTACTGACAGGCCTGTCGAACGCCGCCACGCAACTGGCCAGCAACGCCGCCACCCTGGCCGCCGCCACCGATGCCGCCGCCTTGCAAATCGCCTCCGACGCGGCCCAGGCTGCAGCAGCAGCGGCCGCCACGCAAGCGGGCAATACCGACGCCACCGCCCTGACCCAGGCCTTTGACTCAGCCAATGCACTGGCCGCCAATGCAGTCGCGCTGGCCAACGCCACCGATGCGGGCCTGCTGGCCGCTGCCGCCGCCACTGCCGCGCAAGCGGCCACCAATGCCGCCGCCCAGGCCGCCGCCACCGACGCCACCGCCCTCGGCCTGGTGTCCAACGCGGCGCAAGCGGCGGCCACGGCCGCCAGCACGCTAGCGGACTTGAGCGACGCCGCCGCACTGACGGCCGCGTCGAATACCGCCGCCACGGCCGCCGCCAACGCGCAAACGCTGGCCGATGGCACCAATGCAGCAGCGCTCGGCACGGCAGCCGCCATTGCCGCCAATGCGGCGAGCGCTGCGCAGACGCTGGCCAACGCCACCGATGCGAGCGCCCTGCAAATCACCTCCGACGCCGCAGCGGCCGTCTCCCAGGCCGCCGCCGCCCAAGCTGGCCTGACGGACGCTGCCGCGCTGGCCTTGGTGTCGAACGACGATGCCGCCGCCGCGCTGGCCGCGCAAACCCTGGCCGACGCCACCGACGCCAATGCACTGCAGGCCGCCTCGAACACGGCTGCTTCCGTAGCGGCCAACGCGCAGACGGTAGCCAATCTGACCAACGCCGTTGCCCTGCAGGCAGACTACGATGCGAAGGCGGCCACTGCCGCCACCGCCAACGCGAACGCCGCCGGCATCAACCTCAGCGCGCTGATCAGTGCAGCCGACGCCAGCGCCCTGCTGGCTGCCGCCGCCAACCTGACGGCGGGCCAGACCAGCGTGCTCGACCTGACCGCCATCGTCAACAACCTGCAAGGTACCTTCGATGCCGCCGATCTGCTGGCAGCGGCCACCGATGCCGATGCGCTGGGCCTTGTCTCGACGGCCCAGGCGCAGGCTGCGGCAACACTGCAAGATACTGCCGACGTGACCGACGCCGCCGCCCTGGCCGCTATCGCTGCCACTGCAGTCGATGCCGCAGTGTTGGCTGCGGGCGTAATCATCGATCTGAGCGCCGTGAGCGCCGCCGCCACCGCTGCTGCCGCATCGGCCGCCGCCGCCGCCACCGCCGCCCTGACCGATGCCGATACGCTGAGCGTCATTTCCACCGCTGACGCCGTGGCGGCAGCCGCCGCCCAGTTGCTGGCGTCGCAAACCGACGCCACTGCACTGGGCCTGCTGTCGAGCACCGCCACCACCGCCGCCATCGCAGCACAAAACGCGGCCAACCTGACGGACGCCGTCGCACTGGGCCTGGTGTCGACCGCAGCGGCGGCCGCAGCCGCCACCGCGCAGACGGCTGCCAATGCCACCGACGCCGTCGCCCTGGGCCTGGTATCGACCGCCAATGCCGCCACCGCCGGTGCGCTGGCCACCATCGCCAGCCTGACCGACGCCACCGCACTGGGCCTGGTCTCGACGGCCGACGCCACCGCCGCCGCCACCTTGCAGGCAACCGCCAACCTGACCAATGCCGTCGCGCTGGGCGTCATTTCAACGGCCGCCGCCACCGCATCGACGGCAGCGGCCAACCTGGCCAACCTGACTGACGCGGTAGCCCTGGGCAATGCATCGACCGCTGCCACGGCTGCCGCCAATGCCGCGCAGGCGACCGCCAACCTGACCGACGCAGCCGCCCTGGGCCTGGTCGCCACCGCCAATGCGGCGCTGGCCGCCACCGCGCAAACGACGGCCAACCTGACCGACGCCGTCGCGCTGAACCTGGTATCGACAGCGGCCAATACGGCTGCCTCTGCCGCGCAGGCAACGGCCAACCTGACCGACGCGGTTGCGCTGGGGACGGTATCGACCGCCGCCACGCAGGCCGCCAATGCGGCCGCCGCCACCGCCAACCTGACGGACGCCGTCGCGCTCGGCTTGATTTCGACGGTCGACGCCACCACCGCAGCCGCCTTGCAAAACACGGCCAATCTGACCGACGCCGTGGCGCTGGGCCTGATTGCGACCGCCGATGCTGCGGCAGTGACCACCGCCAATGCCCTGGCGGGCCTGCTCGACGCCGTAGTGCTGGGCACAGCGCATACACTGGACGCCACGGCGGCCACGCAGGCCAGCACCGTGGCCGCGCTGACCGATGCCGCCGCCTTGACCGTCATCGCCAACAATGACGCCGCAGCAGCGGCAGCAGCGGCCGCCCATTCGGCTTCGCGGCCACTCGATCTGGTTGCCGCGCTGGCCTCGACCCTTGCGGCGACCACGGCCACGCTGTCGCGCGCCGCCGCCGATGGCGCCATTGCCGACGATGCAGCGGCTACTGCCGCCATCGCCCGCTCGGCCGCATCGCTGGCCGCGCTCAATAACGCAGTTGCGGCCGACAATGCCGCTACCGCCGCCGCCGCTACCGCTGCGCTGTCGCAACTGGCAGCGCAAACCGCGCTGGCCGACGACGCAGCGGCGGCCGCTTCCGCCACCATCGCCGCGACCTCGCTGGCCGCCACCCAGGCTGCGCAGGCGGCCGACGCCGCCGCCGCATCGACCGCCGCCACCGCCACCAATGCCCTGTCGGCGCTGAATGCCGCCCTGGCAGCCGATGCCGCTGCCGCATCGACCGCCGCCAACGCCGTGCTGGCCAACGCCGCCACCGCCGCCGCGGTGGCCGACGATGTGGCTGGCGCCCTGGCCGCCACCACGGCCACGGCCTCGCAAGCGACCGCCAATGCGGCGCTGGCAGCCGACGCCGCCGCCACCAGCGCCGTGACCATCGCCAACAATGCCATCGCCGCCCTCAACAGCGCCCTGGCCGACGACGCCGCCGCCGGCAGCGCCGCCCTCAATGCGGCCAACACCCTGGCCGCCACCAATGCGGCGATTGCCGCCGATACTGCCGCCGCCGTCGCCGCCAATGTCGCCGCCATCTCGGCAGCCGCCGCGCTGGCGGCGCAGGCCGACGACGCCGCCGCTGCCGCGGCAGCGATCGTGGCCGCCGCCTCGCTGGTCACGACACAAGCTGCGCAAGCGCTCGACAGTACGGCCGCCACCGCCGTCGCCACCGCCAACTCCGCCCTGGCTGCCTTGAACAGCGCCCTGGCCGACGACGCTGCAGCAGCCGCCGCAGCGACGGCCGCCAACAATGCGCTGGCCGCCCTCAACGCAGCGATTGCCGCCGATACCAACGCCGTCAATACCGCCATCACTGCCGCCGCATCGCTGGCGGCAACCGCGGCGGCCCAGGCCGACGACACCGCCGCCGTCGTCGCCGCCGGTCTGGCCGCCACGGCGCAGGCCGCGGCCGATGCCGTACTACTCGGCAATCCCGCTGCCAACGCTATCGCCGCTACTGCCGCCGCCGCCCTGGCTGCCGCCAATGCCGCGCTCGCCGACGACAATGCGGCCGCCAACGCTGCGCACATCGCCGGCATCTCGCTGGCCGCCACGCTGGCGGCGTTGAACGACGACGCCGCCGCCGTCGCCGCCAACCTGGCGCTGAATGTGGCTATCGGCGACCTGAACGTTGCCGTCGACGCCGATGCCGATGCGATCACTGCGCAAAACCTGGCCAACGCCAATGCGCTCGTCGTCATCAACTCGCGCGCCGCCGTCGACGCCGCCAACCAGGCCAATGCCAACGCCGCAGCCGCGCTGGCCACGCTGAACGCCGCGCTGGCCGACGATGCCGCCGCCGCCGCCGCGGCAGCCGCCGCCGCTAGCGCGCTGACCGCCGCCAATGCAGCGCAAGCGAACGACTTGGCCGCCGCCGCTGCCGCCGCCCAGGCAGCCATCTCGGCCGCCGCCACGGCCGCCGCGCAAAGCGACGATAGCGCCGCTGCCAGCGCCGCCACGGCTGCAGCGGCAGCGCTGGCCGCCTTGAACACGGCCCTGGCCGACGACGCCGCCGTCGCCGTCGCGCAAGCGGCGGCCGTCACCGCGCAAGCGGCTACCACGGCAGCGCAAAGCGACGATGCCAGCGCGCTGGCCGCGGCCACCGCCGCCGCCCTCGCGCTGGCCGCCGCCACTGCCGCGCAAGCGGACGACACTTCGGCAGCCACGGCCGCCGCCAACGCCGCCGCCGCGCTGAGCGCCTACAACAATGCGCTGACCGCCGACGCCGCAGCAGCAGCAGCAGCAGCAGCCAATGCCATGGCCCAGTGGGCACTGTCCACTGCCCAGGCCAACGATGCGGCCGCCACCGCCGCTCTGGCCGCCGCTGCGATTGCACAGGCAGCCGCCACCGCCGCGCAAAACGACGATACGGCCGCTGCCAACGCGGCCAACGCCGCCGCCAGCGCGCTGGCTGCCTTGAACAGCGCACTGGCCAACGACGCCGCCGCCGCCAGCACGGCTGCAGCCGCCGCCGTGGCCGCCACCGCCGCCCAGGCCGCAACGGCCGACGACGCTGCCGCCGCAGCCGCTGCAGCAGCGGCCGCCGTTGCGCTGGCCGCTGCCACGGCGGCGCAAAACGACGATGCCGCCGCCGCCCAGGCAGCAGCGGACGCCGCGGCCGCCCTGTCCGCACTCAATGTAGCCCTGGCAGCCGATGCCGCAGCAGCCGCCACGGCCGCTGCGGCCATCACCGCCGCCGCAGCGGCGCAAGCGGCGTTGAACGACGATGCGGCCGCCCTGGCCGCCGCCAATGCGGCCGCCAATGCGCTGCTCGCCGCCACCGGTGCGCAAAACGATGACGCAGCGGCGGCACAGGCAGCCATCGATGCCGCTGCCGCGCTGGCCGCACTGACCGCCGCGCTGGCCGACGACACGGCCGCCGCCAACACGGCCCAGTCGGCGCTGGCCGCCGCCACTGCGGCGCAGGCGGCGCAAGCTGCCGATACGGCAGCACTAACCACCGCCGCCCAAGCTGCGCAAGCGGCCGCCGCGCTCATCGCCGCGCAAAACGACGACGCCGCAGCGTCCCAGGCAGCCGCCAATGCCGCTGCCGCCCTGGCGGCGCTCAATGCCGCCCAAGCCGACGACGCGGCCGCCGCCGCAGCCACGCAAAACGCCGCCGATGCACTGGCTGCCGCCCAGGCCGCGCAAAGCGCCGATGCGGCCGCCCTGGCCGCTGCCGTACAGGCATCGGTGGCGCTGTCCGCCGCCAACAGCGCGCAAAGCGACGACGCCGCAGCGCAAGCGGCGCAAGCCAACGCCGCCGCCGCACTGGCCGCCTATCATGCGGCGCAGGCAGACGACGCCACCGCGGCAGCTGCCGTGCAGGCAGCCGCCGCCGCCCAAGCCAGCGCCCAGGCCGCGCAAGCGGACGATGACGCGGCCGTGCAAGCGGCCGCCCAGTCCGCGATTGCCCAGGCAGCCGCCACGGCAGCGCAAAACGACGATGCCGCCGCCCTGGCAGCATCGGCCACCGCGGCAGCCGCCGTGGCCGCGCGCGATGCTGCCCTGGCCGACGACGCCAATGCGGCAGCAACCGCCAATGCGGCCAGCGCCGCCCTGGCGGCAGCGACTGCCGCACAGGCCGCCGACGCCGCGGCAACGGCGGCCGCCATCGCCACCGTCAACTCGCAAGCGGCACTGCAGGCCGCCCTGGCCGACGATGCGATCGCCGCCATCGCCAGCCAGAACGCCGCCACCGCGCTGGCGGCGTATAACGCGGCGCAGGCTGATGATGCGGCCGCAGTGCAGGCGCTGGCAGCCTACGATGCGGCGCTGGTCGCGGCGCAGCAAGCGATCGCTGCGGCAGCGCAAACGGACGCCGTGGCGCTGGGCCAGGTCGCCGCCAGCGACGCGCAAGCGGCCAGCGCGCTGCAAGCGACGGCCGACCAGAGCGACGCCCATGCCCTGACCTTGCAAGCCCAGGCAGACGCGCAAGCCGCCACCACCGCCCTCGACGCCGCGCAAGCGAGCGACGCGCAAGCCTTGAGCCTGGCGGCCAACGCCGCCTTGTCCGCCGCCGCGCAAGCCCATGCGCAAGCCGACCTGACCGATGCGGCATCGCTGACGGTGGCCGCCAATGCCGATGCGGCAGCAGCCGCCGCGGCGCAAGCCCAGGCCGACCTGACGGACGCATCGCATCTGTTCGCACTAAGCCAGGCCGCCTTGCACAATCCGCTGACGGTGGCCGACTTCCATACCGGCCTGCCCTCGGCCGGCGGCGACGTGATCGACATGTCGGCCATCGTCGACCTGACGGCGTCGATGGCGCTCGGCGTGTCGCTCGATACGGACTTCGTCAACAACAATATCTTCATCTTCAATGACACGGCGGTGTCGATCGGCGCGGCGGCCAGCGCGATTGCGGCCGACGACAGCGTCTTGTCGGGCCAGGGCTACATCGTCATCCGCGATATCGACAATGGCGGCGCAGTGACGGTGTACCACTCCAGCGACCTGAGTTCGGCACAGTCGCTCGACACGGCGCTGGTACTGCTCAGTAACGTCAATATCACGCAACTGCAGGCGGCCAACTTTATCGTTTGATGGCCAGCAGCAGGGCGGGAGGCGCCAGTCTCCTACCCACCTCGAACCTTCAGGCCACTTGAGCCAGAAAAGACAGGATGAGATTACGCAGTTTGCCAGCAATACCACTTCGCCGGCGCCCCTGGCCCGGCATCCTGCCCTGCATCGCGGCCGTACTGGCGGCCGTCGCCTTGGCCTGTGCTTCCTCTTTTGCCAGCGCCCAAAGCGCCACCGCCTGGAGCTTCGACCAGGTCTTGCAGCAGGCGCTGCAAAGCCATCCGAGCGTCCAGGGCAAGCGTTCTGCGCAGGCGGCCGCGCGGGCCGACCTTGATGGCGCGCAATGGCAGCGCTTTCCCAGCCTGTCAGCCGAAATACCCACCGGCTCGCAGGAAACGGGCGGCGTGGTGCGCATCGAGCAGCCGCTGTGGAGCGGCGGGCGCATCGACGCCGGCATCGATGCCGCCGGCAGCCGGGTCGACGCGGCCGGCGCGGCCATCGAGGAAGAACGCCTGAACCTGTCCCTGCGCGTGATCGCCGCTTATACGGAAGCGCTGCGCCAGACGGCCCGCGCGCGTTCGGCCGAAGACGGCCTGGCCGAACACCAGCGCCTGCTGGAAATGATCAAGCGCCGCGTGGTGCAGTCGGTCAGCTCGCAAACGGACCAGCGCCTGGCCGAATCGCGTGCCTACCAGGCGGCCAACGATGTATCGAATGCGCGCCAGGCGCTGGAGAACGCGCTGGCGCAGCTGTCGCAACTGGCCGGCAAGCCCGTGCGCCTGGTCAGCGGCAGCGGCATCGGTGTGGGCGAACCGCTGCCCGACGCCAGCCTGGAACGCGTCATGCGCCAGGCCATCAGCTACTCGCCCACCCTGCACCGCCTCGATTTCGAGGCGCAGGCGGCCGACTCGGAAATCACCCTGCAGCGCTCGGCCTACATGCCAAAAGTCGTGCTGCGCATGGAAAAGCCCACGGGCGGCATCAATGCCGACAACCGCACGCGCGCCATGCTGGTGCTGCAGGCGCAGCCGGGCGCCGGCCTGTCGGCCAAGGCTGGCGTGGACGCCGCCGTGGCCCGGCGCGAAGGCGCGCGCGCGGCGCACGATGCGGCCGAACGCGACGTGCGCGAACGTTTTACCCTCGACTGGAACGAAGCCGAAGCGAGCCGCCAGCGCCTGGACAACGCGGGCGAAGCCAGTACCACATCGACGCAGGTGTTCGAATCGTACGCGCGCCAGTACGTGATCGGGCGCAAGAGCTGGAACGATGTGCTTAACGCCGTGCGCGAAGCCACGCAGGCGCAGTTTTCGCTGGAAGACACGCGCGCGCAGGCAATTGCCGCCAGCCTGCGCCTGGCTGCGCAGACGGGCACCCTGGCCGGGCGCACGGCGCCGGCAGCCTCGATACGCGCCAATTGACACCAACAGAACAGAAACAGGAGACAGCGTGGATACCTCCATCAAACATGGCTTGCTGACACTCATAGGCCAGGCCGCGCGCCTGACAGGCCAGCACCTGGCCGCCGCCCGCCTGGCCGACCTGCAGCGCCAGCTCGAACACGTCGATGACAACGACGCACCCAGCGTGGTCCTCTCCACGACCTGGCAGGCGGCCGGGCTGGAAGGCGCGGCGCGCCAGTTGCACGAACCGACGCCGGGCGAGCTGCCGTTCGCCGTCTACAGCGCCAGCACCGGCTGGGGCTTGCTGCAGTCGCGCGGCGCCGATGGTGCCTGGCGCGGCGAAGGCGCCGATGGCCGCTCTTTGCAACTGGCCTCGCTGGCCGGCCTGGCTTGCGTGGGCCTGCCCCGCCGTCCCGAAAAGAGCGCGGCGCGCCCCGGCGCCCTGGGCCTGGTGCGCGACGCCCTGTGGCTGAAAAAAGGCGTGTTTGTCGACGCCGTGCTGGCCACCGCGCTGGTGACCTTGCTGACCATGGCCACCTCGCTGTTTTCCATGCAGGTGTACGACCGCGTGATTCCCAACCAGAGTTTCAATACCCTGTGGGTGCTGGTGGTGGGCGTGGCGCTGTCGATCGGCCTGGAATTCATCCTCAAGCAGGTACGCAGCCGCATCGTCGACCATTCGTGCAACGATGTCGACCATGAGCTGTCCGAGTGGTTTTTCCAGCGCATGCTGGGCATCCGCATGGAGGCACGCCCCGCCTCCGTCGGCACCCTGGCGGCGCAAGTGAAGGGCTTTGAAATGGTGCGCGGCGTGTTGACATCGACGTCCCTGTTCGTGCTGACGGACGTGCCCTTCGCCCTGATTTTTCTCGCCATGATCACCATCATCGGCGGTTGGTTGGTGGTGGTGCCACTGGTGGCCCTGCCGCTGGCCCTGGTGTGCGGCCTGATGTTCCAGCGCGCCATCCAGAACCACACGCGCAAGAATCTCAATGCCAGCAACCGCAAGGCTGGCCTGCTGGTGGAAGCCGTGGATGGCGTCGAAACCCTCAAGGGCAGCAGCGCCGAATGGATGATGCAGGCGCGCTGGGCCGAACTGGTGGCCGAGACCAGCCACGCCGAGCAGAATATCCGCGATTATGCGGCACTGTCGCAAAACATCACGGCCGCCTTCCAGCAGCTGACCAATGTCGCCCTCATCTCCATGGGCGCCTGGTTCGTGGCGGAAAACCAGATGACCATGGGCGCCCTGATGGCCTGCACCATCATCAGCAACCGCGCCCTGATGCCCATCGTGCAGCTGCCCGCCGTGATGGTGCAGTGGGCGCATGCGCGCGCCTCGATCGACGGCCTGGAACAAGTCATCAGCCTGCCCAATGAAGCCGACAACGCGCAATTCGCGCTGACGCCGCGCAGCCTCGACACCGGCTTGCGCTTCGAGCGCATCCGTTTTACGTATGGCGGCGCGCAAAAAGTGGCGCTGGAAGTGGAAAGCCTTGCCATCCGTCCCGGCGAACGGGTCGGCCTGGTGGGCGCCATCGGCTCGGGCAAGAGCACCCTGCTGAAACTGGCCTCGGGCCTGTACCAGCCGGCCGAGGGCAAGGTCTACCTGGGCGACGTCGACATGGCCTTGCTGGCGCCACCCGTGGTGCGTGAAATGATCGGCTACCTGCCGCAAGAGACGCGCCTGTTCAGCGGCAGCCTGCGCGACAACCTGCTGTTGGGGCTGGCCGATCCGGGCGAGGAAGCGATTTTGGCAGCGGCGAAACGCACGGGCCTGATCGAACTGATACTCGGCCAGCCACGCGGTTTGGCGCTGGCCATTACCGAGGGCGGACGCGGCGTCTCGGGCGGCCAGCGCCAGCTGATTGCCGTCACGCGGCTGCTGCTGGCCAAGCCAAGAATCTGGCTGCTCGACGAGCCGACGGGCGCCATGGATGCGAAGACGGAGGCGCGCATCGTGGGGCTGCTGGGCGAACTGGCGGCCGAAGGCGTGACCCTGGTCGCCACCACGCACAAAAATGCCCTCTTGCCCCTGCTCGACCGGCTGGTGGTGCTGCAGGCGGGGCGGGTGCTGCTCGATGGCCCGCGCGACGCCGTGCTGGCCAAGCTATCGGGCAAGCCGCAGGCTGTGCCTTCTCCCTCTCCAACTCCCGTCCCCGCCTCCGCGCCGGTGGCGCAAGGAGCAGTCGCATGAAACTGGCCAAGGTGGAGACAAGAGAAGAAGCCAAACGGGGACGCGTGCTGATCTGGGGCTGCGCGGCGGCGCTGGCAGGCGTCATCGCCTGGGCATCGTGGGCGGAGCTGGACCAGGTCACGCGCGCCAATGGCCAGGTGATCGCCAGTTCGCGCAACCAGATCATCCAGGTGGCCGATGGCGGCGTGCTGGCCGAATTGCGCGTGCATGAAGGCAGCGTGGTGAAAAAGGGCGCATTGCTGGCACGTTTCGACCGCACGCGCGCCGAGACGAGCTACCTGGAAAGCACGGCCAAGGCGGCCGGGCTGAAGGCAGCCGTGGCGCGCCTGCAGGCGGAGGTATTTGGCGGCGCACCGAAATTCCCCGCCGAGTTGCAGGCCTTTCCCGAGTTTCGCGCCAACCAGCTGGCCCTGTTCAGCAAGCGCCAGGGCGCCGTGCAGGCCGAAGTGGCCGCACTGGACAGCGCCATGAAACTCATCAAGGAAGAGCTGGAGATGAACTTGCCGCTGCTGGAAACGGGAGATGTGAGCCGCGCCGATGTGCTCAAACTGCGGCGGCAGGTGGTCGACATCCAGGCGCAGATCACCAACCGGCGCAACAAGTATCTGCAAGACAGCCAGACCGACCTGGTCAAAGCACAGGAAGACCTGGCCGGCGTGCTGCAGACGGTCACCCAGCGCAAGGAGCAGCTGGGTTCGACCGACATCTACGCGCCCACCGACGGCATCGTGCGCAACGTCAGGCTCACCACCCTGGGCGGCGTGGCCAAGCCGGGCGAGGAAATCCTGCAAATCGTGCCCACCGACGACGACCTGATCATCGAAGCGAAGGTCAAACCGGCCGATATTGCCTTCATCAAGCCCGGCCTGCCCACAGCCGTGAAACTCGACGCCTACGACTATGGCATTTACGGCCGCCTGCGCGGCACCGTCAGCTACATCAGCGCGGATACTTTGAACGAAGACAACAAGGGCAATGAACAGCCCTACTACCGCGTGCAAATCAAGACCAGCGGGCGCAACCTGATCGGCAAGAATGGCGAACCGATCCTGATCCAGCCCGGCATGACGGCCACCGTGGAAATCAACACGGGGCGCAAGACGGTCCTGCGCTATTTGACGAAACCAATTGCCAAGACATTTTCGGAGTCGATGGGGGAGCGCTAGGCGCGGCATCGCCGAACTCCTTGTTTCAGCGCAATTGATCCGTCATTCCGCCGCCCTACACTGTCCTGTCCGGTCAGCAAGGAGCGGCGATGGCGTATCCGAAACTTCCCTACATCAGCGGCAAGAGTAACGCCCTGCTTCATTGCGCGCGCCTGAGCAACGCCATCGTGCGCATCCGCCCGGAATTGCCGGGCAATGTGATCGTCATCCACGGCGTCAACGACGTCGGCACCAGCTTCGGCGCCGTTGAACAGGGCCTGTGCCAGGGACTCGATACGCGCATGTACGGCGGCGGCCACGTCTTCACGCCCGCCGCGTACCGCATGCCGCAGGCGGCCGACAAGGACAAGCTGGAAGCCGATCCGGACGCCGTCTACTTCAAGCGCCAGCTGACTGGCACCACCAACAGCCCGGTGATCCCGTTTTACTGGGGCTTTCGCGAAAACAGCAACGCCAGCAAAGTGCTCAACGGCCAAAATATCGACCGCTACGGCAACCGCCTGGACAAGGATATGTCGAAGAACGGCGGCCCATTCGGCAACGCCACCAACACCCTGCCCGACATGTGGAACAAGGGCCTGTTTTCGCCGAGCGATGTGGGCGGCGACCCCGTGCGCCCCTTGATGACGGCGCCGGGACGCATGTACATGCGTGCTGGCGGCCAAGCGCCTGGCTGCGCTCATCGCCATGATCCGCGACTACGACAGCAATGAGGTGGTCTCCGTCGTCGCGCACAGCCAGGGCTGTTTGATCTCGCTGCTGGCGCAAGCCTTCCTGCTTGACGAAGGAAAACGCCCGGCCGACACGCTGATCCTCACGCATCCGCCCTACAGCTTGGTGGAAGATACCAGCATGTTTTTCGGCACCGTGGAAGCGAGCCGCATCTTTGGCGGCGGCCACGATGCGCCGATGCGCGAGCAATACGTGGCCATCAACAACCACCAGACCTTCCATGCACGCCTGCAAACGCTGGTGCAGATCGTGCAGGGCGTGGTGGCAAAAAAACACGCCACACCGGCCTTTGCGCAGATCAAGGACCACGCCGTCTGCAACGGCATGGCGGGCGCAGCGTGGCGCGCAGAAGCGGACCGCGACAACCGGGGCAAGGTGTACCTGTATTTTTGCCCCGAAGACATGACGGTGGCGCTGGACAATATGCAAGGTATCGGCTGGCAAGGCGTGCCCGACTATCACGATGGCCATGGCCTGTCGAAAACCGAGGGCAAGACGGACAAAAGCATCTGGGGCGATGGCCCCACGCAGTGGGACAAGCAATTCCAGCGGCGCCAGCCCATGAAGGAATTGGGCGCGGGATTTTACCAGCGCGTCTTCACCAACAAGCAACGCCTCGATGCGGCCGGAAAGAACAGCGGCCCGGTACTGGTGGGCTTGCCGCCGCACGACTTCGCGCTGCGCCTGGACGGCGAGGATGACCACGCCCACGTGGCCGGCGCCAATCAGGGCCACCGCGCCAACCATGACGAGGCGCCGTGGCCGCCCGTCAAGTCGGGCAAATGGAATATCTTTTCAACGGAAGCAGGCCGGCGCGAAGGCTTGCGCACGATCAACGGCGAAGCGCTGCGCGTGCCCAGGGCGGCCGTGCTGGATGGCGGCGAAATCCACCCCGCGCAGTTCCCGAAGGATTCCATCCAGGCTAGGCTGCCGCGCGACCAGCAAGGTCCGTGCGAGGAAGTCGATCCCATCGATGCGGCCATCGCCATTACCAGCAAGCAAGGCGTGCGAAAACTCCCGCGGAAAGTCGTCGATGATCCGCGCCCCCAGCATGACCGTAAATCGGAATACAACTATGGTCCTTTCAGCCCGGCAGCGCACAAACAGGTGGAGCAAGCCCTCAATCTGGGCAAGGAACCGGGAGACTGGCGCGAGCTCGAACGCGTCGCCCGCTACCCGCGCGGTGGCGACCTGCTATTCATCGACCCCATGGAACCCCCGAACGAGGCGCGCCAGCGCTGGCAGCATGAAATCAGCCCCAAATCCTTCCACGGCGCCATCATCGGCAACGCGGAAAACCACCGCAACGTGACGGCGTATGACGTGGCAATCGGCGGGGGCAAGGCGAGCAGTGATCCGAAGTTTTACCGGTATTTGTGTGCGGTGGCGGATTGGCGCCTACAACGAAATATCTATGCTCCGAAGCGACTATCCATCCTCGGATGGGAAGAGTTCTTGACGCAATTTGGTATCTATTGGGCGGCTGAATCCACGCAACACAGACAAATTATCGAAGGTAATGCTCACTACTACAGTTCGGGAGTACTCCCGGCCTGGCTACCAGCCCTGCACGCTGGCCTGCCCTCCACCGTCGTATGTGAAACCTTGACCGGCAGACGCACCGAATCGGTCGTCACGCCAGTCGTCCACAAAGCCAGCGATGACATCCCAAAATGAAAAACTTGCTTCCACGCTTGAAGTATCCGCTCGGTGCTGGCCTTGGTGCAATGGCACTGCTACTGCTTTGGTCTTTATTGATCGGTCAATCACATTCCTTACTGGAGTCCACGATGAGCAGAAAAATATGGCAACACCTGCAATGGCTCTTGCTGATCCCGCCCATCGTGGCGGCCACATTACTCGGTTCACGCTGGTTGCACTCTACCAAGCCTGCGGCGGTGGCAAAACAGCAAGCACAACAGGCGGCTCCCAGCGAGCAGGAGAAACGCGAGTATGTTCTGGAAGTCATCGGTCTCGGCGTCACCCTCGACAAGTATCGGCAGGGCAAGTTGTGGGAAGCGCTGCAGAAGGGAAACGCCTATGCCAGCATCCGCGAACAGGATAAGGAAAAATACCCGTGGGATGCCATGGAAAGGTCTGGCATGTCGGGGAGCCGTGGTGGTGACGCGCTGGAAAATGGGGCAAAGTATATTCCCATGTATTTCGGTGTTCCTGTTTTCAATGCAGAAGCGCCTGTCTTCAATTCGCGCATGGTGGACAAACCAGATGCTCCACTCATCGGTTTAACAGGTGGCGCCGCACCCTCCGGCCTGCACTGGCATCTGTTCATTGCCGGTGCGCGCCGCTTCAGCGAACACCCGGACCGCATCCTGGAAGACGTGTTCGCTTTTTTTGACGCCCATCCCGACGTGCCGTACATCGTGCTCAACTCCGAAGACAGCACGCCCACGCGCGATCTGTACCGGCCCAATGAATCGCCATCGCTCGTTAAAGACGGCCGCTATATGCCCGAAATGCCCGACGCCTCCGCCCTCTTCGTGCTGGCGCGGCGCGAGCGCATCGAGGCCGTGCGGAAGTTCGCATACGATGACGCACCGCCCGAGGACAGCGTCGATGACCTCAACACCTATGGCGTGGCACGGCGGCTGTACCTGGCTTACTATGAATTGATGGGAACCGTGCCGCAGGCACGCCTGGAAAGTGATCCTACGGCAATCACGCAGCGGCCACCTTTAGTTGCCGAATGGCTGCCCGTCGCAGCACAATTCGCGCAACGCCCCGATATCCGTGGCACAGGCAGCTTCAGCATGTTCGACAGGCTCCAGCACAAGACCTACCATCCGCCGAAAGACTGGCAGCCCACGCCGTGGTTTCCCTTGCCCTTCAATAAGGAGCAGCTGGCGCAGCTCGACCGCCTGCCGACCTTCGGCTTCATCCACCGGCCTACTTTTGTCAAGATGCTCGACAAGGATGGCAAGCCCTTGACGCGCCGCGACCAGCGCGAGCAAGCCTTGCTTGCCGGCTGGCAGGAAGCCTTGCGCAACCTGCCCGAAGCCGAACAGCCCGCCGCGCCAGCGCGCCTGATCGCCGCCACCGGCGGCAGCACAGAGCAGCTGGTGGCGCTGCACAAGACTTTGTTAAAACACGCGCAAGATGGCGGCACGGAACTCGACAGCGGCAACACGGCGCAGTGGATCGATACGGATCAACGCCTGGGCAATACGGCGCGGCCACCCTGTTCGTGCAGATGGCTATCGGCGTGATGGGTAGCTACCGCGATGGCGGCGTCAGCGCGGCGGTGAACTTGCGCAACCCGGACGAAGCGTCGATCGTGCTGATCAGTCCACCGTCGGATGAAAAACGCCGCACGCAAAAACACCCACATGGCGGCGACGTGTTCCGCCACCATGTGGCGCCAGCCATCGATCCGGCGAATTATCCAGAAAATTGAGCGGCACGACAAAGGCTACTGTTTACTCGAACTGCTTGCGAAACGCCTCGAACTGCGCCGCCAAGCCATCGAAATCGCTGCGCAGTTGCAGCACTTCCTGTTCCAGCTGGGCCACGCGGCTACCCTGCTGTGGCGCGCTGACGGCGCCCACGTAGCCGGCCGCCGTCTCGATTTGGGCCAGCGCTTCTGCACCGCCTAGCAAATGGCCGTAGCGCGGCTCCTTGGCGCCCGGCGCGACGTTCAATTTCGCCACCAGCGGCGGGTATTTATCGATCAGGAATTGCAGGCCGGATTCCACCTCGGCCACCGACTTGAATTCATGCACGCGGCCGCTGCGGCTGCGGATTTCGCCCGCCGTCTGCAAGCCGCGCAGCATCAATATCGCCAGGATGGCCAGCTTGTCCTGCTCCAGCGACCATTTGATGCGCATGCGGTGTTCGTACTTGGCGACCCTGGCGCCAGCCTGCGTGATGCCGTTAACGAATTTGCGCTGCATCAAGCGCTGCAGCACGTCATACACGGTTTCCTCGGAGAGGGCCATGACGGGGTCGCGGCTGGACAGCTGGTTGCAGCCATTGGTCAGCGCGTTGAGCGACAGCGGGTAGCTGTCCGGCGTCAGCGCTTCCTTTTCGGCCAGCACGGCCAGCACGCGGATCTCGAATGGGTCGAGCAGGTTAGGATTGTCGGTGCTTGCTGCAGTTACATCAGTACTCATGCGTCATCCTCTTTGGTCAGTCCGCCAGCTATCAGTCCACCAGCTTGTTCATTTGTTCCGAATCAAATTTATCACATTCAGGCACAGCCTGGCAGCAAATGCCCGCCGCCTTCAGGGTGGCGAGGATGGTTTCGATGCGCTGTTCCTGCGCCACGGCGTGCGTAATCAAGCCCTGCAGTGCCTTTGACAGCGGATCGTCGCCGTTCGGCGTCACGCCATAGGCTGCGAACAGGTGCGCCGTGCTGCCTTCGCGCAGGGCGTTGACATCTTTTTGCACGACGTGCGCCGGGTTGCCGACGGCCGTGCCGCCAGCTGGCACGGCTTTCAGCAGCACCGCGTTCGAGCCCACCTTGGCGTACTCGCCCACCGTAAAACTGCCCAGCACCTGCGCGCCGGCGCCGACGATGACGCCGCGCGCCAGGGTCGGATGGCGCTTGGTGCCGCTGTGCAGCGAAGTGCCGCCCAAGGTCACGCCCTGGTAGATGGTGCAGTCGTCGCCGACAATGGCCGTCTCGCCGATCACCACGCCGAAGCCATGGTCGATGAAGACGCGGCGGCCAATAATGGCGCCCGGATGGATTTCGATGCCCGTGATGATGCGGGCAATATAGGAAATGAAGCGCCCTACCCACTTCAGCCCGCGCAGCCAGCACCAGTGTGCCCAGCCGTGCATGATGATGGCGTGCAGCCCAGGATAACAGGTCAGCACCTCCCAGCCATTACGGGCAGCCGGGTCACGTTCAATAATGCTGTTGATATCTTCGCGCAGGTGGTGGAACATAATAAAAACGGATAAGGTGGAACGCAAATGGTAGCGTATTCGGTAGGGAATTGCTGGAGGGGAAAGCAAATCGGCCGCCGGCATCAGAGCGGCGGCCGATCAGGGAAGCGCTACAAAATGTTCAGGGCTAGGCGCATTGCCGAAGACAGTACAAATGTACGGCTAGGCAATGCAACGCCGCCATGGACGTTTTTTAGCCTTCCTTGGCGATGCGCTGGCGGCGGGCTTCATACAAGCACACGCCGGAAGCGACCGACACATTCAGGCTCTCGACGGAGCCGAACATCGGGATGCTGACGAGCATGTCGCAGGTATCGCGCGTCAAACGGCGCATGCCTTCGCCTTCGGAACCCATGACCAGGGCCGTCGGACCCGAGAAATCGGCTTCGTACAGGCCTTTTTCGCCATCGTCCGAAGTACCGATCAGCCAGATGCCGCGCTCTTTCAATTCACGCATGGTGCGCGCCAGGTTCGTCACGGTGATGTACGGGACGGTTTCGGCGGCGCCGCTGGCAACCTTGGCGGCCGTGGCATTCAAGCCCACGGCGCGGTCCTTCGGCACGATGACGGCGTGTGCGCCGACGCCGTCGGCAACGCGCAGGCAGGCACCCAGGTTGTGCGGGTCAGTGATGCCGTCGAGTATCAACAGCAGCGGCGGGCCATCGATGGCGTCCAGCAATTCGTCCAGATTACGCGCCAGCGACAGTTGCGAGGCAAAGGCAATCACGCCCTGGTGACGGCGCGTGCCGACGATCTTGTCGAGACGCGCGGAGTCGACGGGCATGACGCGCACGCCGGCCGACTTGGCGGCGGCGATCATGTCCTTCATGCGGCCGTCGACGCGGCTGGCATCGACGAAAATTTCTTCCACGGACGACGCTTCATGACGCAGGCGCGAGGTGACGGCGTGGAAGCCGAAAATCATTTTATTCTTCATTGTTTATCGCTTCTTTTATCGCTTGTTCTTGCTTGTTTTTGAACCAGTTTTTGCTGCTCGTGGTGCCGCCGCAGCGGGCGCCGCGGCAGGGGTCTTGCTGCGCTTCGGCTGACCCTTGGGCGCGGCCTTGGGTGCTGCCGTGGCCTGGCTGGCGGCTTTCGGCGCTGCCTTTGCCGGCGCTTTTGCACCGTTGCTGCCATGACCAGCCTTGACGCTGGTCTTGACTTCATGGCGCTGCTCGGTCACAGGACCAGGCTTGACCATGTTTTTCTTCTCGCCCTTGCGCTTGCCGCCCGCATGCTTGGCTGGCGCTTCTTCGCCTGCCAGTTCCGCATCGGTCACCAGGCGCAGGTCGATCTTGCGCGTTTCCAGGTCGACGCGTGCTACCTGCACCGTCACGCGGTCGGTCAGCTGATAGCGCTTGCCCGTGCGTTCGCCGCGCAATTCATGGCGCGCATCGTCGTACTGGAAGTAATCGGTACCCAGCTCTGTGACATGCACCAGGCCTTCGACAAACAACGTATCAAGCTGCACGAACACGCCAAAGGTGGTCACGCCCGTGATGGTGCCGGTGAATTCCTCGCCCAGCTTGTCCTGCATGAAGTAGCACTTGAGCCAGGCTTCGACGTCGCGCGACGCTTCATCTGCGCGGCGCTCGTTGGCCGAGCAATGCACGCCCAGCGCATCCCAGATGGTCAGTTCGGTCTTCTTCGGCTTGCCTTCGGCCTTGTCTTTCGCCTGCTGCTTGCGCGTGGCGTTCGATACATTCGTGTTCAGCACGCTGGTGTCGGCCAGCTTCGGCTCGTATTTCTTGCCTTGCAGAATGGCCTTGATGGCGCGGTGCGTCAGCAAGTCAGGGTAGCGGCGGATCGGGCTGGTGAAGTGGGCATACGCCTCGTACGCCAGGCCGAAGTGGCCGATATTGTCCGGGCTATAGACAGCTTGCTGCATCGAGCGCAGCAGCATCGTTTGCAGCAGGGCCGCGTCGGGACGCATCTTGATCTGCTGCATCAGTGTCTGGTAATCCGATGCCGATGGCGTGTCACCACCCGTCAGGTTCAGGCCGACTTGCTTGAGGAATGTGCGCACTTGCGTGAGCTTTTCCTTGGTCGGGCTGGCGTGGATGCGGTAGGTGCCCGGGTGTTTATTGCGCAGCAACAAATCGGCCGCACAGACGTTGGCTGCCAGCATGCACTCTTCGATGATCTTGTGCGCTTCGTTGCGCGTGCGCGGGATGATCTTTTCGATCTTGCCGGCGCTATTGCAGACGATATAGGTTTCCGTCGTCTCGAAATCGATGGCGCCCCGCTCCGTGCGTGCTTTCAGCAAGGCACGGTAGACCGCTTCCAGGTTTTGCAGGTGCGGCAGGATATCGGCGCGGCGCACCGCTTCCGGACCCTTGGTGTTGCCCAGCACGGCGGCCACTTCGTCATACGTCAGGCGCGCGGCCGAATGGATCACGGCCGGATAGAACTGATAAGCCTTCAGTTCGCCCTTGTCGCTGACGACGGCGTCGCATACCAGGGTCAAACGATCGACGGCCGGATTCAGCGAACACAGGCCATTCGAGAGTTTTTCCGGCAGCATCGGAATCACGCGGCGCGGGAAGTACACGGACGTGCTGCGTTCGAGCGCATCGGTGTCGAGCGCGTCGTTCGGTTTGACGTAATGGCTGACGTCGGCAATGGCGACGATCAGGCGGAAACAGTTGGCGCGGCCAATCTTGACAGGTTCGCAATACACGGCATCGTCAAAATCGCGCGCGTCTTCGCCGTCGATGGTGACCAATGGCACGTCGCGCAGGTCGACCCGGTCTTTCAGGTCGGCGTCACGTACTTCGAACGGCAGTTTTTCAGCCTGTTTCAACGCGGCGGCGGAAAAGATATGCGGCACATTGAATTTACGTACGGCAATTTCGATTTCCATGCCGGGATCATCGAGCGCGCCCAGCACTTCGACGATCTTGCCGACTGGCTGCTTGAAGCGCATCGGCTGCTCGGTCAACTCGACGCTGACGATCTGGCCGGCTTTCGCCTTGCCCAAGGAACCCGTGACTAAAATGTCCTGGCCGATGCGCTGGTCTTCCGGCGCCACCACCCAGTTGCCGTTTTCCTGGATCAGGCGGCCGATGACGTGGGTGTTGGCACGGTAGGTGACTTCCACGATCGTGCCTTCCGGGCGGCCGCGGCGGTCCGTGCCGACGATGCGGGCCATGACCTTGTCGCCATGCAACACTTTCTGCATTTCTTTCTCAGGCAGGAACAGGTCGGCGCTGGCGTCGTCAGGAATGACGAAACCGAATCCATCGCGGTGGCTGGTGACGCGACCGGCGACGAGCGCGCTCTGGTCGGCCAGCGCGAATACGCCGCTGGCATCAGACTTGAGCTGGCCGTCGCGCTCCATCGCCTTCAGGCGACGGACCAGGACATCCATGGAATCGGCATGCACTTGCAGCGTTTTCCCGAGAGACTGCGAATCGAGAGGCGCGTTGACGCTGCGGAATATGCCGAGAATGTCCTCCCGGCTGGGAATGGTGTGGGTATTTTGGCTCAAAAGTATTTCTATAGTTGTTATTGACAGTGATCAAACGGAGTACAAAGACCGATGACATCACCGTCAATTTGACACGGTGATACCCGGTAGTGTACCGGACGACGCCTTGGTTTGCCTAACTGGTTTGCCTAACGTACAGCGTATCGGAAACAGTACAAACACTGCGCCGATGAAAAAAGGAGAAAAGCCGCGCAATGCATTTGACTTCGGCAAATATTGCTCTATAATCTCGGTCTCTTGCAGCGACAAACCCTCACGGGAATGCAGTTGCAGGAAAGCGGTACAGGGTTGATGTGCAGTATGGAGCGAAAGCTCATCTGGCGCAAAACTCTTCAAGACGCTATAATAGCAGAATTGTTGTAGTAAGTTTTTTTGCAACAAGTAGCTCAGCAGCAAATAAAGCAGCATCAGTGCCCACGTGGCGGAATTGGTAGACGCGCATGGTTCAGGTCCATGTGCCTTCGGGTGTAGGGGTTCGAGTCCCTTCGTGGGCACCATTACCTAATTCGCAAAGAGCCGCAAACTTTCACGAGTTTGCGGCTTTTTTCATTTCCGCAGCCTACCCTCCCCGCCTTCCTTTACCCACCCTGCCAGCGCTTCAGGCTGACCACACTCCAGCGGGCATCAGAAATCAGCAAAAAGTGCTGAAAAAATAGGCAGATTTCTCCTTTTTTCATAGAGAACAAGCGTTTTCAGGCGAAAAACAAGTTTTCTTGAAGAAAACAATCAAATGTTGATTGACCGAATGCGCGCCAGCCCTTATGATTTTGTCCTCGCTGCAGAACACGCAGCGTCAAGCAGCAAGCAGTACAATGCCCACGTGGCGGAATTGGTAGACGCGCATGGTTCAGGTCCATGTGCCTTCGGGTGTAGGGGTTCGAGTCCCTTCGTGGGCACCACCAGCAACGAGTTGTTCATCGTTGTGGTCCGCAGTAAAGTAGTGAGTAGTGAGTAACAAGCAGCACAATGCCCACGTGGCGGAATTGGTAGACGCGCATGGTTCAGGTCCATGTGCCTTCGGGTGTAGGGGTTCGAGTCCCTTCGTGGGCACCACCAGCAACGAGTTGTTCATCGTTGTGGTCCGCAGTGCAGTAGTGAGATAATAGTAACAAGCAGCATCAGTGCCCACGTGGCGGAATTGGTAGACGCGCATGGTTCAGGTCCATGTGCCTTCGGGTGTAGGGGTTCGAGTCCCTTCGTGGGCACCATTACCTAATTCGCAAAAAAGCCGCAAACTTTCACGAGTTTGCGGCTTTTTTCATTCCAGCATGCATTGCTCAATGCCGCGTTGCCACGGCACCCACTGCCTTACTTCGCCAGCGCCGCCTTCACGGCATCCATCAGGGTCGTCGTCGGACGGCCAATCAGCGCGCTCAACTGCTTGCCCTTATCCTCCAGGCCGCCCTTGGCCACGCCCGCATCGGAATCGGCCAGCAAAGCAGCAAAACCTTCTGGTACGCCCACGCCTGTCAAGGCCGCCTTGAAGTCCGCCGGCGGCAAATCCCTGTAGACGATGGCCTTGCCCGACTGGCGCGCCACCTCGGCCGCGTACTCGGCCAGGGTAAAACCGTGGTCGCCCGCCAGCTCATATACGGCTTGCGGCTTGTTCGCCGTCAAGACGGCAGCGGCAGCAGCGGCGTAATCGGCGCGCGCGGCCGACGAGAAGCGGCCATCTTGCGCCGCGCCCAGCATGACGCCGTGCTCGAGCACGGGCGCCAGGTGTTCCGTATGGTTTTCCAGGTACCAGCCGTTGCGCAGGAAGGTATATGGCAAGCCAGAGGCGCGGATGGCCGCTTCCGTGATCACGTGTTCGGCGGCCAGGGCCAGCGGCGACGTGTCGGCGCGCAAGACGCTGGTATAGGCCAGCAGGCCCACGCCGGCACGCTTGGCCGCGTCGATGACGTTCTGGTGCTGCTGCGCGCGCTGCCCAACTTCACTCGACGAAATCAGCAGGATTTTCGTTGCACCCTGGAACGCGCTATCGAGGCTGGCGCCATCGTTGTAATCGGCCTGGCGCACTTGCACGCCCTGGGCGGCCAGGTCTTGCGCCTTGGCCGGATTGCGCACGGCGGCGATGATGCTCGATGCTGGTACGGATTGCAGCAAGCTGGCGATGACGTGCTGGCCCAGTTTGCCTGTGGCGCCGGTAATGACGATCATGATTTCTCCTTGGAAGGTGGCGGGTAAAATCCTATAATAGGACTATTACTTACTTATTGTAAGTACGTACCTTTTGGTAAGTATAAATTAGCGTTAACACTTTTCCAGGCCAACTATCATGCTCACAGACACTCCGGGCGCCAGCATGCGCGCCGCCCTCGTCCGGCAACACCAGGGCGCCCATCTGCTGGCCGCCGCCTGTCCGTCGCGCGCCGTGCTCAGCCACCTGACCAGCCGCTGGGCCGTGCTGGTGCTGGTGCTGCTGCTGAGTGGCACGCGCCGCTTCAGCGAACTGCGCCGTGAAGTGGGCGGCGTCAGCGAAAAAATGCTGGCACAAACCCTGGAAGCGCTGGCCGGCGACGGTTTCGTGCTGCGCCAGGCCTACCTGGTGATCCCGCCAAAAGTGGAATACAGCTTGACGCCACTGGGGCGCGAGGCGGCCGAGCGGCTGGCCGTGCTGGTCGACTGGATCGAGGATAACTACCCGCGCATCGAACAGGCGCGGGCGGACCTGGCAACGGCGCCGGCAGCGAAAAGCGCCGCTTGAATGCGACGCAAACGCGATAAAAACGCCCTGCTTTTTGCGCTGCATAATTATCGTTTACTCCTTCTTGCCTTGATGTAATATTAGTCCCATGCACCGCGTAAGGGCGCGACACCATGAATCAGTTGATTTCTTCCATCACCGACCGGGCCAGGGTGTTACTGGTCAGCAATTCGCCAAATGATGTGCGCGAACTGCTGTATGTGCTGGACCGGCATAACCTGGGCACGGGGCTGGCGGGCGATGTCGAGGAAGGCGTGGAACTGGCCGCCCACGGCACGGACCTGATCCTGCTCGACGCGGCCCTGGCCGGCACGAATATCGGCGCCACCTGCATGCGGCTGCGCAATGCAGGCGGACGCCACGGCGTGCCGCTGCTGCTGATGTCGGCCAGCCCCAGCGCCGAGGAGCAGGGCCGCAGCGTGGGCGCCGGCGCCAGCGACTACATCAAGATGCCCTTCAATGCGCGCGATGTGGCCGAAAAAATCCTCATGGAACTGGCGTTGCACAGGGCCGTGGCGCCTGGCGCCCTGCCCGCCGCCGCCCTCGCCACGCCGCCACGGCCCTTACATCCACAAACGCTGGAAGTCAATTACCATGCCATCCTGGCCGGTTCGCCCGACGCCGTCTTGCTGCTTGACATCGATAACAGCCTGCTGATCGACGCCAACCACCTGGCCGAAGAACTGTTCGGCATGCCGCTGGCCGATCTGTTGCAAGGCGGCATGACACCACTGCTTCCCAAGAAACAGAACGATGGCCATTCCTCGGCGCAATTACTCGATGAAAAGATACGCGAAACCCTGCAAGGCAAGATCGTCGTCTTCCGCGCCAGCTGCTGCCACCGCGACAACCACCCCATCGAATGCGAAATGCGCCTGATGCGCTTGTCCGTGCCGGGCCGCCAGTTGGTGCATGCGCGCATCATCGACTTGACCGAGCGCAACCTCGCCGACGCGATGCGCTCGGGCCAGCGCGCCTTGCTGGAAATGGTCGCCAAGGGCGCGCCGCTGATCCCCACCCTGAACCAGTTGCTGCTGCTGATCGAAGGCCAGTCGCGCGACGTGTACTGCTCCATCATGCTGCTCGACGACGATGGGCGCCACATGCACAGCGCGGCCGGCCCCAGCCTGCCGCCCGACTACATGGCCCAGCTCGAAGGCGTGGAAATCGGCCCCGGCGTAGGCTCCTGCGGCACGGCCATGTTCCTGCGCGAGCCGGTGGTCGTCAGCGACATCATGCACGATCCGCTATGGGCGCCCTACCGCGAGCTGGCCGCGCCGTTCGGCTTGCGCGCCTGCTGGTCGCGCCCCATCTTCGGCCAGGATGGCGCCGTGCTCGGCTCGTTTGCCATGTATTACCGCGAAGTGCGCAGCCCCGACGCGCACGACCAGGGCCTGATCGACACGGCCACCGACTTGGCCGGCATCGCCATCGGGCGCATGCGCCACGAACGCGAACTGCAGCGCCACCGCACCCACCTGGAAGAATTGGTGGCCGAACGCACGGCCGCCTTGACGCAGGCCAAAGAACAGTCCGAACAGGCGAACCGCGAACTGGCCGCCGCGCTGGAGAACCTGTCCATTACTCAGGAAGAACTGGTGCGGCGCGACAAACTGGCGGCGCTGGGCGCGCTGGTGGCCGGCATCGCGCACGAACTCAATACGCCGATCGGCAACGGCCTGGTGGTGGCCACCACCATGGCCGAACGCACGCGCGAGATCCAGGCCAGCTTCCAGGGCGGCCTGCGCCGCTCGGAGCTCGACGCCTACCTGACGCAGGCCGGCGAGGCCGACGCCATCATGCTGCGCAACCTGCAGCGCGCCGCCGACCTGGTCAACAGCTTCAAGCAGATTGCCGTCGACCGCGCCAGCTCGCAACGGCGTCACTTCCTGCTGCGCCAGTTCGTGACCGAACTGATGCTGCCCATGTCCACCCCGCTGAAGGCGGCCGGACTGAGCCTGACGCAAGACGTGCCGGACGGCTTGGCCATGGACAGCTACCCGGGCCCGCTGGGCCAGGTGCTGAGCAACCTGCTGGAAAACTGCCTGCGCCATGGGTTCGAAGGCCGCAGTGGCGGACGCATCACGATCACCGCGCGCGGCAGCGGCGACGGCCAGGGCATCACCCTGTCCATCGCCGACACGGGCGTAGGCATCCCTGCCGACGACCTCACGCATATCTACGATCCTTTCTTCACGACAAAACTCGGTTCGGGCGGTTCCGGCCTGGGCCTGCACGTGGCGCACAACATCGTCACCGGCGTGCTCGGTGGCCATATCGACGCCGCCAGCAGCCCCGCCGGCACCACCTTCACCTTGCAGCTGCCCGTCGCAGCGCCGCAGTCAGGGGCCGCCTGACAGGCCGGCGCGCTACAATGGGGCCAGGCTTTTCTTTGGAGCATTGCAATGAAATACATCCTCGCCGTGGCCTTGCTGGCCGTTTGCGCTGGCGCATGGGCCGGGCCGGCGCCCTGGTACCAGTGGCGCAGCAAAGTCGACGGCACCCTGTCCTGCGCCCAGTCGACCCTGGGATTTGGCTGGGAACGGGCCTCGGGACCTTATAAAGATAGCCGTTGCGAAAAACCGGCGCTTGCTAAATAATGGGGCCATAACAACACGGGGCAACCGGCTTGATTGCAAGCGATGGCAATGCGGCGTCGAAAGAGTATGGAACGATAAGAACGTATCTATTCAAACCGAGGAGACCACATGTTTACGAATCCCGAACAATTCGCATCGGCCACCAAGGCCCTGTTTGAATTCCAGCTGATGACCTTCAACACCCTCACCACCAAGGCCGTGCAGGGAGTGGAACAGGTACTGGCGCTGAACATGGCGACCGCCAAGTCCGGCATCGAGGATAGCATTGCGGCCGGCAAGGAAATCAGCCAGGCCAAGGATCCGAAGGCTGCCCTGGCCGCCGCCGCTGCCCAGCTGCAGCCGGGCGTGGCTGGCGCGAAAGCGTATAAACAGCAACTCGACGACATCATCAAGGAAATCCACACGGAATTCACCACGGCCGCCGAAGCCCACGTGGCCGAAGCGAAAAGCAATTTGAGCGCCCTGATCTATGACGTCACGAAAAACGTGCCGCCAGGGTCGGAAAATGCGGTGGCCATCGTCAAGGCTGCCATCGACAACGCCTTCCTCGGTTACGAGCAAGTGACCAAGGCCACCCAACAGGCCGTGAAAACGGTGGAAGAGCAGATCGCCAAGGCCAGCGCGCAGGTAGCGCAGGCCACGGAAAAAGCCACGGCCGGTGCGACGGCGTCTGCTGCCAAGCCGAAGGCTGCCAAGAAGTAACTCGCTGCCATTGGGACTTGGCCCAGGTCAAGTCCCAATCGGTATGATCCTGTACACGCAACGCCTACCCCCCTCCAGCAGATACTCACTGCGCTCCACCTGACAATCCTTGCCCAGCACCCGTTGAAAGATGGCCAGCTCAGAACGGCAAAAGTTCTGGCACGCCGTGGCGGCCGCGCAGATGGGGCAATGGTTCTCTACCAGCAAGATGCTGCCATCGTCCTGCGCCTCGGCATTGGCCATGTAGCCTTCACCGTCGCGCACCCGCGCCAGACGCTCCACCCTTTGCGCCAGATCAAGCTGCGGGTCGACCAGCTTGCCGTAGGCCGCTTCGCTGCTGCGTTCGCGCGCGCTGATCAGTTTATCCAGGCCGTCGTCGCCGAACAGGGTTTTCACTTGGCCGATCAATTCCAGCGTCAGGTCGGCATGGCGGTCGGGAAAGCGCGCATGGCCCGTAGCAGTCAACTGCCAGCGCCGCGACGGACGCCCCACCTTGTCGGCTACGTCCTCGAAGGCCACCAGGCCTTTCTCCTGCGCCGCTTCGAGCTGGCGCCGCGCGCCCATGGAAGTGATATCGAGCAAGAGCGCCAGTTGCTGCGCCGTCTGCGGACCGCGCATTTTCAGCAGGAACAGGGTTTGCCCCGACGTGCTCGCGCTCATGCGGCCACCTTCGCCTCGGCGACACCGGCCATCTGGCGGCGCCAGGCTGCCATGCGCCAGGCGGCCCAGGCCGCCGAGCAGGCGCCGGCGATGAGGATCAGGCGCGTGTCGATCAGGGTCAGCACGGAGCCGCTCAGGGCGACGACGATGTTGGCGATGCAAAACGTGGTAGCCAGCAAGCCCATCACGGCGCCCTGCCCGTGCGCGCTGAAGCGCTCGGCGCACCAGCCCTGTATCACCGTGTTATACAGCGCATTCGGGATGCCGAACAGCACGATGGCAGCGATGCCCACCCAGATGTTGCCCAGCGACAGTACCCCCACGGCCAGCGCCACGCCACAGGCATACCAGCTGGCCCGCAGCAACGGCGCATGGCGGCTGGGTCCGCCCGCCAGCAAGGACGTGATGGTCATCGTGCCGCACAGGCCCACATTCACCCAGGCAATCGCCTGCGCATTGTAATTGGCCGTCTCGACCAGCCACAGCGGATAGAACTCATAGAAACTGGCCACGCCGCAGGTCAAGGCCAGTTGCACGATGAACAGGGTGCGCAGCTCATCGTGGCGCAGCAGGTTCAGCGCATGCCGGTCGCGCGCCACCTGCCACCACGAGGTCGTCAAGAGCGATGGCGTTTCGCGCGGCAAGCCCACGGCCACCAGCACGGCGACGAGCATCAGGGCGGCGGCGGCAATCCAGAACGGCACCGTCACGCCCCAGCCCAGCGTGGCGCCCGCCAGGATCGGCCCCACCAGCCAGCCCAGGTAAAAGGCGCCGTTCAGCCACGACATGGCGCGCAGGCGCAGCGGCCCCTGCAACTGGTCGGCCAGCATGGCGCGCGCCACGGCGCCGTTACCTTCCAGCAAGCCGGTGATAAAACGCGCAACGATAAACAGCGGATAGGACTGGTTCACCAGCGCCCAGGCCGTGATGGCATGGCCGATGGCCGCGCCCACGGCCGTGCGCATCAGCAAGGGACGGCGGCCATAGCGGTCCGACAATGGCCCCAGCAAGGCCGAGCCGATCAGCAAACCCAGCGGATTGATGGTCAGCGCCAGGCCGAACAGCAGTTTGGAAGGCAAGCCGAGGAAATGATTGAAGGCATTCGGCGCCTCGGCCGCAAACAGCGGCGGCAGGATCGGGTACGGCAGGGACGCACCGATGGTCGACAGCAGCGCAAGCAAACAGGCCGCCGTGATCAAGATTGTATTTTTCATGCAGCCTCGGAGGGTGTCTTGATTATATAGACAGAAAGAATACGTGGGCGCCGAACATTAGTAAACTAAAATGTTTATTTATTGAAGCACTACGCAACGAAGCAGGAAATCGCTGGGCAAGCGCCTGAGGAAGGTTTAAACTGTATATAAACACAGTAAAATCATGTCCGAGTTGCATCGAATACCTAATTACCCTGTCCCATCATGCTGAAAATCCTGGAAAATCCCCTGTACTATCTGGACAACTTCCAGGGCGTGCTGAGCTGGATCAACGCCCGCTACGCCGATCTGCTGAGTGTGGAAGAAACGCAATTCATCACTGAGTTCGGGCAATTGCCGCAGCCATCGCGTGCGCTGTTCGTGCGTCTGGTCATGCGCAAGGGTTGTTTGTTTCGCGCCAGCAAGCTCAATTATCCTGAAATCGGCGACACGCGCGCCGCCGCCCTGCCCTTGCTGGCCTCAGGCTGGGTGGTGGCCGACCCAGCCATTTCGCTAGCCGAGCTGTTTGACTTGCTGCTGAAAGCGGAAATCAGCCAGGCATTTAGCCTCACCGCGCCCCTGAAAGCGGCGCGCAAGGCCGAGCAGCTCGATGCCTTGCGCGAGCAGCATGCGCACGATCAAGCTTTTTCCGACTGGTATCCGGCCTCTGCCGATGTGCTGTACCGCATCGGCATGCAGCCCCTGTGCGACCGTTTGCGCCTGATTTACTTTGGCAACTATCACCAGGACTGGTCGGAATTCGTACTGTCCGACCTGGGCGTGTACCAATACGAAAAGGTGGAATTTTCGCCGCAATCGCGCGGCTTTCGCACGCGCCAGGATATCGAGCACTATGAAGTGCTGCACCAGTGCCGGGAACGCTACAACGACAGCGCACCGGCCGACGAGGTGCTGCAGGACTTGGCCGCGCTACCATTGCCGCTGGACAATACCTGGCTGGCCAGCCGGCGCGAAAAATTGCGTTTCCAGATTGCCCAGCAGCTGGAAAAATCCCAGGACTGGCCGGCCGCCTACCGCGCCTATGCCGATTGTCGCTATCCGGGCGCGCGGGGCCGCGCCATCCGCGTGCTGGAGAAAGATGCACAGCCGCAAGTGGCCTACGACAGGCTGGTGATCGCCCTGGCGGCGCCGGAAAGCGAGGCGGAACAGCAATTGCTGCTGCGCATGGCGCCGCGTCTGCGGCGCACGCTGGGCCACGCCAAACAGGTGGCCGAAGCACAGGGCGCCATCGACCGCATCGACCTGCTGCTGCCATATCAAAGCGAAGCCAGCTACGTGGAAGCGGTGGTGCAGCAACACCTGAGCCACAGCGACGCACCCGTGTATTACGTGGAAAACACCCTGATCAACTCGCTGTTCGGCCTGCTGTGCTGGCCCGCCATCTTCAAGGCCATCCCCGGCGCCTTCTTCCACCCGTTCCACCGGGGTCCGGCCGACTTGCACAGCGCCGATTTTTACCTGCGCCGCCAGGATGACTTCGCCGCCTGCCTGGCACAGCTGGACAACGGTGCCTACCAGGCAGCCATCCGCGCCACGCTTGCCGCCAAGCACGGCATCGTCTCGCCCTTCGTCAGCTGGGACGTGCTGGACGACGCCTTGCTGGACCTGGCGCTGGCCTGCATCCCCGCCGCGCACCTGAAAAAGGCTTTCGAGCGCATCTTGCTCGATATCAAAAGCAACCGCAGCGGCTTGCCCGACCTGATCCAGTTCTGGCCAGGCGAACGGCGCTACCGCATGATCGAAGTCAAAGGGCCGGGCGACCGCCTGCAAGATAATCAGCTGCGCTGGATCGCGTATTGCGCCGAGCACGCCATGCCCGTCAGCGTGTGCTACCTGCAATGGCAGGCGGCAGCATGAGCAGAGTGAGCAACACGGGCTACAGCGTGGCCGTGCGCGCCCTGTGCGAATTCACCGCCAAGGTGGGCGACCTGGACTTGCGTTTTACGCCATCGCCCACGGCGCAGGAAGGCATGGCTGGCCACGCCACCGTGACTGGCCGGCGCGACGACGATTACCAGCGCGAAATCAGCCTCGCCGGCGACTTCGGCGCCCTGCATGTGCGCGGCCGCGCCGATGGCTACGACCCGGCGCGGCGCCAGCTCGAAGAGATCAAGACTTACCGGGGCGAACTCGACGCCATGCCGGCCAACCACCGTCAGTTGCACTGGGCGCAGGCACGCATCTACGGCCACTTGCTGTGCCAGCAACTGAAGCTGCCCATGCTGCGCGTGGCGCTCGTGTATTTCGACATCGCCAGCCAGAAAGAAACTGTGATGCACGAGGAATGCACGGCCGAGGCGCTGCGCACTTTTTTCGAACAGCATTGCGCGCTGTTCCTGGAATGGGCCGAGCAGGAAATGGCGCACCGGGCCAGCCGCGATGCGCAGCTCTCGGCCATGGCCTTTCCCCATGCCGACTTTCGCCCGGGCCAGCGCCAGCTGGCTGAAGCCATGTTCAAGGCCAGCAGCCGTGGCTGCGGCTTGCTGGCGCAGGCGCCCACGGGCATCGGCAAGACCGTGGGCAGTCTGTTTCCCATGCTGAAGGCCACGGCCGCACATGGCCTGGATAAACTGTTTTTTCTGGCCGCCAAGGTGCCTGGGCGGCAAATGGCGCTCGACGCCTGCGCCATCCTGAAAAACAGCGCACCGCTGCTACCGCTGCGCGTGCTGGAACTGAGCGCCAAGAGCAGCGCCTGCGAACACCCGGACAAGGCTTGCCATGGTGCATCGTGCCCGCTGGCAAAGGGTTTTTACGACCGCCTGCCGCTGGCGCGCGAAGTGGCGCTGGCCAGCGGCTTGATACTGGACAAAGAAACCGTGCGCGCCATCGCCTTGCAGCAAGGCATTTGCCCATACTACCTGGGCATGGAACTGGCGCGCTGGAGCGATGTCGTCATCGGCGACTACAACTATTATTTTGACCTCAGCGCCATGCTGTATGGCATGACCCTGGCCCACGACTGGAAAGTCAACGTGCTGGTCGACGAGGCGCACAATATGGTGTCGCGCGCGCGCAACATGTATTCGGCCGAGCTGGAACAGAGCAAGCTGAAAATGCTGCGCAAGTTCGCACCCGAAGCGTTGAAGAAACCGCTGGACCGCCTCTCGCGCCAGTGGACGGCCTTGCTCAAAGAGCAGGACGGCGACTACCAGGTGCATGCGGCCTTGCCGGAAAAATTCTTTGGCGCCCTGCAAGGTGTGGCAACGGCCATCGGCGACTACATGGCCGAGCACGCGGCCACGCTGGACGAAGACTTGCAGCGCTTTTATTTCGACGTGCTGCTGCTGAACCGCCTGGCCGAGAGTTTCGGCGCGCATTCGCTGTTTGATGTCAGCAAGACGAATACAGGTTCCAATACGGGCTGCACCGTGTGCATCCGCAACATCATCCCCGCCCCTTTCCTGAAGGAACGCTTCGCGGCCAGCCACAGCACGGCCCTGTTTTCCGCCACCCTGAGTCCATGGAATTACTACAGCGACACCCTGGGCATGCCGGAGAACACGGCCTGGGTCGACGTGGAGTCGCCCTTCCAGGCGCAGCAGCTATCGGTGCGCGTAGCCGACACCATTTCCACGCGCTACCAGCACCGCGCCGCCTCGCTGCTGCCCATCGCGCAACTAATGGCGCGCCAGTACGTCGATGCGCCCGGCAACTACCTGGCGTTTTTCAGCAGTTTTGACTACATGGAAAAGACCGCCACCCTGTTTGCCCAGCATTATCCGGACGTGCCCATCTGGCAGCAGCCGCGCCGCATGGACGACGCTGCGCGCAGTCAGTTCCTGGGGCGTTTCGGCCTGGAGACGCGGGGCATCGGCTTTGCCGTGCTGGGCGGGGCCTTTGGCGAAGGCATCGACTTGCCGGGCGCGCGCCTGATCGGCGCCTTCATCGCCACCCTCGGTTTGCCGCAAATCAATCCCGTCAACGAGCAGATCCGCCAGCGCATGGGCGACATCTTCGGCGCTGGCTACGACTACACGTACTTGTATCCGGGCATGCAAAAAGTGGTGCAGGCGGCCGGGCGCGTGATCCGCACGCAATCGGACAAGGGCGTGGTGTACCTGATCGACGACCGCTTTTCCCGCCCGGAAATCCGGCAACTATTGCCCACCTGGTGGGATGTGCAAAGAGCTAGCCAACCAGCAATCTGAGCTTCTGGTAGCCGGCCTTGCTGACGGGGATGCGCGTATCGTCGCGCAAGATGGCCACGTGGCTGTCTTTCGTCGCCGCTTCGATGCGGCAGATACCGTCGATATTGAGCAGGAACGAACGGTGCACGCGCAGGAACTTGGCCGGGTCCAGCTGCGCCTCCAGTTCCGCCAGTGTCTGGCTTTTCAGGTAAGACTTGCCCTCCGAACGGATGTTGATGTAATCGTCCTGCGCCTCGATGTAGTCGATGCGCGCACTGGCGATGACGTGCACCTTGGCGCCGTCGCGTATTAGCACGCGGGCCAAAGGCGCGGCGCGCGTGGCCGCTACACGCGCCACCGTTTGCACAGCCGCTTGCACCTCTGCCTGCGCGCCGCGGTGGCCGCGCGCATGCGCCAGCGCCTGCTCGAAACGCTGTACGCTGAACGGCTTGAGCAGATAATCGAGCGCATGGCATTCGAACGCTTTCAAGGCGTACTGGTCGTAGGCCGTGACAAAGATCAAGCGCGTCTTCGCACCGATCAGCTCGGCCACCTCGAAGCCGTCAAGGCGCGGCATCTGGATGTCTAGAAACACCAGTTCCGGCACCAGTTCCGCGATCGCCTTGACGGCTTCGAAGCCGTTGGCGCACTCGGCCACGATATCGATATCGTCATGGCGCGCCAGGTATTCGCGCAGCACGCCGCGCGCCAGCAGCTCGTCGTCGACGATGGCCACCCGCATTCTTGCCTGCATCATTCTTCCTCCGTGTCACCGGTCTGTGCCGGCATGGAAAGCATTACCTCGAAATGGCCGTCGCGGCGCGCCCAATGCACGCTGGCCTCGTGGCCGTAAGCACTGGCCAGGCGCTGGCGCACATTCTCCAGCCCCACGCCATTGCCGCGCGACGGCCCTTGATCCGTATCAACGGGATTGCGCACCGCGATGTGCAGCAAGCTGCCCGCGCGGCGGGCTTCGATATGGATCAAGCCGCCGTCCGTCAAGCCGCACACGCCATGCTTGACGGCGTTTTCCACCAGCGGCTGGATCAGCATGGGCGGCAGCAGGCACGCCAGCGCGGCCTCGTCGATGTCTTCTGCCACTTGCAGGCGCTCGCCGAAGCGCACTTGCTCGATGGCCAGGAAATGGCGGATCAGCACCAGTTCCTGCTTGACGGTGATTTTCTTGTGCGCTTCCAGGCTGAGACTCTGGCGAAAGAAACTGGCCAACTGCAAGGTCATCTGGCGCGCGCCGGCCGCATTGATCGAGGTCAAGGCGCTGATGGAATTCAAGCTATTGAACAGGAAATGCGGATCGATCTGCGTGCGCAGCATGCGCAGTTGCGCTTCCTGCGCCATCAGCTGCGCTTCCAGCCCCCGCTGCTCGGCCGTCTTGGCGCGCACGAATTCCAGCAACACGTAATGCACGGCGCCAGCCAGGCAATACAGCAGCACGCCCAGGCAGAAAAACAGGGCCAGCAGCGACTGGCTCAAGGAAACGCCCAGCCAGCGTACCTCTGTCAGCAGGCTGACGCTGTTCATGAATTGCAGCAGGGTTGCCCACAGCAAGCCCGCAAACAGGGCCGCCACGCCCATCACGCCGGCAATCGCGGCCGGAGCACGGGCATTGAGCGGATAGGCGCGGCACAGGTAAAACGCGGAAAAGCCCGTGCCGATGGCATACACAAGCGTGGCGGGCACCACCAGCAAGACGGCGTTGAGCCACGGCGCGTGGGCCACCCTGGCCAGCACAAATGCCAAGGCCAGGCCCAGCGTCATGCAGACCAGCAAAACCGCCACGGCGCCGCGCCGCTTCGACAAGGCCCCGGACATGCGCGCCTAGTTGCGGATTTCCAGGCCGCCCATGATGGCGTAGCCCGTCACGTACAGGCGCTTGTCCTGGTTCGGCGGCACGATGGTCTTCTCTTCAAAACCGCCGAGGATGGGCGTGCCCTGCAGCACGACGCTCCAGTCGGGCGGGATCTTGATGGTGATGCCACCGCACAGGGCAAAGACGTTCAGCACGGCTTCGCCTTTGATCGACGCTTGGCGCAAGTCGATTTCACAGCCGGCCATGATGACATTGATATCGCCGCCCCTGAAGCGCTGCGACGAAACGCGCCGCACAAAGCCGCCCAGGATGGCCGTCACTTCGATGATGCTGTCGTCGTCGGGTGCGCCGCTGGCATCGGCATCGGCGGCAGCGGCAGCGGGCGCCTTGTCCAGCGAAACGGTGCCCTGGCGCGGCGGCTCAAAGCGGCTGGCATCGCCGGCCGGGCCACGCCGGCGGCGCAGGCGCTGCTGCGCACCGGGCAAGGATTTCGACACCACGCTCACGCCGACGGCGATGATCACCAGCGGCCACAGCATGCTCCAGTTGAAGTAGAAAAAACCCATGGCTTTCAGGGTCCAGCTCACGCCCAGCAAGACCATCACGCCGCCCACGATATAGCTGGAACGCGTATGGCTTTGCGAAATCTTCAGCAAGCCGAAAATGACCAGCAGCGTGGGCCAGAAGCGGAAGGTGTGGCGCACATTGATGAAACCCAGGTTGTCGAGCAAGAACAGCAGCCCCAGGCCGATGACGAGCACGCCCAGCACGATCTGCGATGCCGAGTGCATCTGCGGTTTATTTTTCATGCTCGGACTCCCGGTAGGCAATAAAATGTTTGTTCAACAGCGGTTCGAGCACCAGCCCCACGCCCCACGCGATAAGCAAGGCCGGCCAGCTATTGTAGAAATTCAAGTTCCACAGTTCTTCATACGACACATACCACCAGGCGGCGAAGAAATTCAGCCACAGGCCACTCAGCACCTGCCTGGCGGACACGGGCGCCAGCAGCTTGTTGAGCCCGAAGACGAGCATGATCACCGGCCAATAATGCCATAGTGCATAGTAATCGTGGAGGATGATCACATCGAGCCGGTCCAGCAGGATGATGGCGCCGATGGCGATCAGCAGCACGCCCCACAGCAGCTGGGTACGCCGGCCATACGCTTGTTCAGGTTTCACGAGAGCCCCTTGATGTTGATTAATCGTAACGATACGCGCGATGGCCGCGCAGCGACAGCCTTGTTCGGCGAATGGCGAATACGGGACGGTGGGTGGCGAAACAACGAGGCGAAAAAAAAGACCGGCTCGCGCCGGCCTTGAAGGGGTAATGCAGTACACGACTTGCGGATCCGATGCACAGTCTCATGACGAGCATGCGCATGCAGAGGAAATATGGTGCCGATCCTTGAGGCGACCGGCTGACCTGCTGGAAGATCGAACATGCCGCCAACTTCGCGGCAGTGCGTCTCAACCCAACAAAGCCATCATACCTGCGATCGCGGAAAAACACCGTTCGCTAGCGCACACAGATGAGGTTGCTTGTGCTGCATCAAACCGCGCATCGATCAGTGCGGGGGATTGAGCATGTAGTGCCTGATCCATTCCAGCACCGATGGTCCCTGCGCTTGCCAACCCAGCAGTTTGCGCGCCCGTTCGCCGCGCACGCGGCTGTTCGAACCCAGGCCATACGACGCCATTTCGTAGCCCCATTCGGCTATCGCTTCCGGCAAGGGCCAGTCTTGCGCAGGTCCCAGCCCAAGTGCTTCGGCGATGGCGGCCGTCATGTCGCGGAAAGCCGCTTCGCCCGACTCGACAAAGTAAAACGTGCCGGCCGGCGACTTTTCCAGCGCCAGCAAGTACAGGCTGACGACATCGTCGATATGCACGTTGGACCAACTATTGCGGCCCGGCCCCACGTGGCGCACGATGCCGCTCTTGCGTGCCTGTTTCAGCAAGCGTGGCAGTTGCACGCTGTCGCGCGGCAAGGCGCCATGGCCGTAGATCAGGGTGTTGCACAGCACGCTGGCGCGCACACCCAGGCTTGCGCTGGCCAGCACCAGATCATCGATGGCGACCCGGGCCGCCTTGTCGGCCGTGGCGGCCGGCAACTTGTCTTCGTCATAAATCTGTTGCGTGCCCTCGCCGCCCGAAGCGTCGCCCACGATAGACGAGCCACTCGTGTGCAGGAATGGTTTATTGGTTCCCGCCAGCGCTTCGATGATCGATTCCACGGCGCCCCGGTGGTCGCTGCTGGCCGCATTGATGACCGCGTCCGCCGCGCGCGCCTGTTCGATGATCAGTTCGCGGTCGCTCAACGTGCCAACCACGCCTTGCACACCGATGGACGCCAGTTCCGCTACCTGTTCAGGCCTGCGCACCAGGCCCGTGACCTGATGGCCCGCGTGCATCAGGCCCGCCGCGATGGAACTGCCAATAAAGCCCGCAGCGCCTGTCAGAAATACTTTCATGTTTTGCTCCTTGGTTGGTTCAGATTGCTGTCAATCACACCAACCAAGTATGCCCTTTTTCCGCTTTCGCAAAAAGTAGTCCTGCAGCAAAAGATTTATGCCTTGGGCGCAACAATCTTGCTCTTGAGCTGCAAGGCGGCGATGTAGCGGCTTTGATAAGCGGGATCTTCCGGTGTCAGCAAGGTGAGCCTGTCGCGTGCGCGCGTGGCGGCCACATAAAAGCGGTTTTCCTCTTCTAGCGGGTCGGTCTTGCTGCGCGGGAACTCATCGACGGCCAGGTAGGGCAAGATCACGTGGTTGTATTCCAGGCCCTTGATCTGGTCGATGCAGGCGATGACCAGCTTGGCCTTGCCGCTGGTCACGGCGACGGCGTCTTCCATCTCGCCCAGCCAGCCGCCAAAGCCACCTAGCGCCACGCCCGCTTCGCTGCAGACATCGATAAAACCGTGCAAGGAGCGGGCCACGACACGCGCCTGGGCCGGGTCGACATAGATGCGGCGCGCCGTCTGTTCCAGTTGCATCAAGCCAAAGATGTGCTGCAGGGCGGCACCTGCCGGGGCGTCGGCAGGCAGCGCGCGCAGATAATCGACGGCGGCCAACGTCAAGGCCGCCTTGGCCTGGTTGTGGGACTTGGCCAATTGATTGCTTAAAAAACCTTCCAGCAAGTCCGGATAATTGGCCACGTCGGCCTTGGCTTGCTGCAACTCCGGGCGCGTAAACGGGATTTCCGCGAACGCCACGAGGGCTTCGAGGATTTCGCCGCGGCGCGGGCCGCTTTTGATGGCGTGCAAATCCTTGCGGGCGATGGCGACCATGCCGCGCAGCATCAGCACTTCCTGACTCAGTAAATAGCTGTTCATGTCCACCAGGCCATATGCGATGCCACTCTGGAACAGCGCCGTTTCCACGCGGATCGCCTGGTCGCGGTCGCGCAGCAAGATGGCTGTCGTGCCAGCATGCGCATGTTCGAGCGCGGCGATCAGTTGCGCGCTGCACGCCTGCGGCAGCGTATGGTCGTATTGCAACAGTTCGATGACGGTAGCGCGCGACAGGGCCGACACGCTGGCCTTGTTTTTCAGCACGCCCACGGCTTGCGCCAATTGCGGGCCGTAGCGGTAGGACGCTGTCAGCGGCAAGCGCTGCAAGGCAGGAAACTCTTGCTCGAAGCGCTGGCGCAGGAAGCGGTGGTCGGCGCCCGACCAGGTATAGATGACTTGATCCTTGTCGCCGGCGCCGCAGAAAAATGCGTTGCCACGGCGTATCAGCATGGTCAGCAAGCGGAACGAAGCCTCGTTCAAATCGTGCAATTCATCGGCAACGATGATCTGGAAGGCGGGCAACTGCTGGCGCAGCGGCTCATCGCCGTCGAGCATGCGCACCAGGTCATAGGTGGCGTCGAACGGCGCGCGGAACTGGATATCACCTGTGTCGGCGCCGCGCAAGCCTTCGTATTCGCGCAGCCACAGATAATGCGTGCGCGACATGCCCAGCATTTCCAGGTTGTCCTCCGTGGAATTACTTTCAAAATCGGCGCCATGCAAATCCATGCGCGCCTTGGTGCGCAATTGCAATTTTAAAAACTCGGCAATGGCGCCATTCGTCGTATTGATTTCCAGCGGGTAGCGGTCGGCGTATTTCTCCGACACCACTTCCAGTGCTTCCCAAGCCACGGGGCGCAGCTCTTCGTCGCTGCGCATACTGGCCACCTGCATGCGCTCCATCTGCAGCAGCACCTTGGCGGCAAACGCGTCGAAGGTGTCGATGGCCAGGCGCTTGACGACGCCCAGCGGCACGCCCACTTCCAGCAGGCGCTGGCGCAGGGCCACCCGCGCCGCTTCCGTAAACACCAGCGCCAGCATGCGTTCGGGCGCGCGGCCCCGGTGCAGCGCTTCGGCCACGCGCAGGGCCAGGGTCGTCGTCTTGGCGGCGCCGGCATTGGCATCGATCAAGACGACTTTCTTTTGCGCCGTCTGGATGGCCACCTGTTCCGGCGTAGGCGTGATGCGTTTGGGAATGAATTGCGGAGCGTTATCTGTACTCAAAGGTATCCTGAAATTATTTCTGTTCCTGGCACTTTACCAGGAGCAGGTGCGCAGGCCGGCATAGATGTCGCCCCGCTCCGGCGCATGGAAAGCGCGCATGCGCGGCGAGCGCAGGCGCGGCGGCGTGGCGAACGCGGCGCCGCGCAGCACCTGGTGCTGCATGAAATACGGCGCCGAATATTCGCGCCACGCATCAAAGGCAAAGCCCGGATACGGCTCGAACGGCGTTGCCGTCCATTCCCACACCTGCCCCCACTGGAACAGCGGGTGGCCGGACAGCGCAGCATACTCCCATTCCGCCTCGCTCGCCAGACGGCGCCCTGCCCAGGCGCAATACGCCTGCGCCTCATACAGATTGATATGGCGCACGGCTTCGTTTGGCGCCAGCAGCATCGGCTGGCCAAACCGCACGGTGCGCCACTGCGTGGCGTCGCGCAGCCAGTACAGCGGCGATGAGCGCTCCTGCTGCATCAGCCAGGCGCTACCGGCGGCGCTCCAGAACTGGCGGTTCTGGTAACCGCCATCGGCGACGAAATCGGCAAACTGTGCGTTTGATACGGCGCAAGCATCGATGGAAAATGGCGGCACATAACAGGCGTACGATGGACATTCATTGTCGAAGGCAAAACCGGCATCGCGCGGGGAACCCAGTTCGATGCTGCCGCCCGCAAAGGCAATTTCGCCCGCCGCTGGCGGCAAGGCCAGGCTCGCTGGCAGCGTGTCGGGCGCTTCCAGGCCCAGCCATTGCAAGCCGGCCAGCAATTGCTCGCCGCACAAGTCTTCATGCGCCAGCGCCAGCCGGTAGGGATACAGGACGCCGTCGACATTGGCTACGCGCGAGAGTTTATCGAGCACCCTGTCCAGCACTTCATGGCAATACGTCTTGACGGCGCCCGGGCTGGGCAAGTCCACTTTCCAGCGGGCGCGCTGCGCCACCATGTTGGCGTCAAACAGGTCGTCGCCGCGCGTCAGCAGGGAATGATAGAGGGCGTCGGCCGGATGGCTCGATGGGGCTTCACGCAGGATGTACCACTCGGCAAACCAGGCGATATGCGCGAGCTGCCACAGGGGCGGGTTGAGTTGCGCATGGCGGGGCATGCGCTCGACCAGATCCAGCCCGGCTGATACATAACAATCAAACAGGGACAAGGTGGCTTGGCGCGCGGCCAGCAGCGACTGGGCCAGTTGCTGCGCGCCGGCATGGCGAAAAGAAGTGTTGATTAAAGTCATGGCCCGATTGTAACGACTTTTGCCAACATTGCACTAGTCGCCTTGGAACACAGGGGAGCCATCCCCTGCCCCCATTACTTGGCCAGCAGCTCGCCCTGCAGTGGCGTGACGACAGATTTTGGCATGCTGACGATAAAGCTGCTGCCCTTGTCGGCGACGGAATCGATGGCCAAAGTCCCCCCATGGCGCAGCAGCACGTGCTTGACGATGGCCAGGCCCAGGCCCGTACCCTGGGTTTCGCGCGAACGGCTCTTGTCGACGCGGTAAAAACGTTCCGTCAGACGCGAGATATGCTCAGGGCTGATGCCGATGCCCGTGTCTTGCGCGATGAATTGCGGTCCGGACGGGCCCTCCTGCCAGCGCAGGGTGATGCTGCCACCGGCCGGCGTGTAGCGCACGGCGTTCGAAGCGAGGTTGCCAAAGGCACTGTAGAGCTCGTCGTAGCTGCCCAGCATGTCAGGGCCATTGCATTCCATTGTCACTTCGTGCTTGCCGGCCGACAAGCCCTTGGCGTCGCGCAAGACCTGCTGCATCAGCTTCTTGATGTCCACCGGCTCGGGGCGCAGCGGGTAATCGACCGATTCCAGGCGCGACAGGGTCAGCATGTCCTCGATCAGGTGCTGCATGCGGTGGCCCTGCTCCGTCATCAGCTTGATGTGGGCGGCGCGCGTGGCGGCGTCCAGGTCCAGCTCAGTGGAAGCGATTTCCAGGAAGCCCACGATGACGGTGAGCGGCGTGCGCAGTTCGTGCGAGGCGTTGGCGATGAAGTCGCGGCGCATCCGTTCCAGGCGCTCGGTCTCCGTTACATCGTGCGTGACGAGAATCTGGCGGCGGTTCTCGAAGGGAATGATCTGCACGATCAGCTTGCGGTTGCGAAAGGTGATCGTCAAGGGCTGGTCGTAGCGGCCCAGGATGATGTAGTCCATGAACTCGGGGCTGCGGATCAGGTTGGTGACGCGCATGCCCTTGTCGCGCTCGTGCGTCAGGCCCAGGTGCTTCTCGGCGGCCGGATTGCACCATTCGAGGAACAGCACGTCATCCATGATGACGACGCCGTCCGGCAGCAGATGCATGGCCTGGCGGAAACGCGCCAGCCATTCCGTCAGCTCGGCCTGGTTTTTCTCGTCGTCGCGGCGCATGCGGTACAGGCGCGCGAAGATGCTGGTCCAGGCGCCCCAGCCGTCGGGCAGCCTGGCGCTTTGCGGATTGTCCAGCCAGTTACTCAGCTGGAACAGGTACGACAGCTGCACGAACACCGCCATGACCATCAGCACGAAGGCAATACCCAGCGCATACGTGGCGCCAAACAGATACCAGACGATCGCCACGCCCAGCAGCACCAGCACCATGCGCAAGGCGGCCGGCACCCAGAACAGCAATTTCGGATTCATAGAGGCAAGCTTTATTTTTCAGACAACATGTAACCGACACTGCGCACCGTCTTGATCAGGCTTTCTGCCTCTTTCAAGGCTTTGCGCAAGCGCAATACGTGGACATCGACCGTGCGTTCCTCGATCACCACATGGTCGCCCCACACCTTGTCGAGCAGCTGGCTGCGCGAAAATACGCGCTCCGGATGGGCCAGCAGGAATTTCAGCAGCTTGTATTCGGCGTGGCCGATATCGATCTTCTGCTCATCCATCATCACGGTGCAGCTGACGGGGTCCAGCGCCACGTTGCCGGCGCGCATGGGCGCCTGCGCGTGTTCCGGACTCTTGCGTCGCAAGAGAGCCTTGGCGCGCGCCAGCAGTTCGCGCGGCGAAAACGGCTTGGTGACGTAATCGTCGGCCCCGCTGTTCAGGCCGGCCAGTTTGTCTTCTTCCATGCTCTTGGCGGTGAGCATGATGACGGGGATGGCGGCGAAATTGCGGTCGGCGCGGATGCGCGAGAGCAGGCGCAAGCCCGTTTGATCCGGCAACATCCAGTCGAGCAGGATCAAATGCGGCGTGCGGTGCTGGATGAATTCCCAGGCATCGGCGACGTTTTGTACAGAACAGCAATTCCAGCCCGATTCGCGCAGCGAATAGGTCACCAGTTCAACGATGGCCGGCTCATCTTCAACAATCAATACCGTGGTTTTATCAGATGCCATAAAGCTTACTCAGGGAGCTCCTCGGAAATGGCGGGAGCAGCCAGCTTGGTGTGGCGGATGTCCTTGCCTTCGACCACGTAAATCACGTATTCGGCGATGTTTTTCGCATGGTCGCCGATCCGTTCGATGGCCTTGGCCACCCACAGGGTATCGAGCGCCGCCGAAATTGTGCGCGGGTCTTCCATCATAAAGGTGATCAAGTTGCGCATGATAGACCGAAACTCATGGTCGATGATGGCATCTTGTGCAATTAATTGTAATGCCTGCTTGCCATCATTGCGCGCGAATGCGTCCAGCGCGTCGTGCAGCATGTCGGTGGCCGTGTTGGCAATGCCGCGCACCATCTCGTAATGGTTGACGACGCCGTTGCCCCGCTGGTGCAGGTTTTTGGCCACGCGGGCGATCTTGGCAGCCTCGTCGCCTACGCGTTCAAGGTCGATAATCACCTTGATGGTGGCCATGATGGTGCGCAAATCGTTGGCGGCCGGCTGGCGGCGCACGAGTAAATGGCTGCAGGCGTCGTCGAGCGACACTTCCAGCTGGTTGACGACGTCGTCTTCGCGTATCACGCGGTCGGCGCGTTCCGGGTTGCCGATGCGAAAGCAGGTCATCGCGTCGAGGAACTGGGTTTCAACGATGCCGCCCATCAGCAGCACTTTCGAGCGGATCGCCTCGAGTTCGTTGTCATATTGCTTGGATGAATGTTCGCCTATCATGCTGTGTCTCCGTATTCAGTTGTCTTGTATATAGCGGCTAGATGCTAGATGCGGGGCGGATCAGCCGAAGCGGCCGGTGATGTAATCCTGGGTTTCCTTGCGGGCCGGATTCATGAATATCTGGTCCGTATCGCCAAATTCCACCAGTTCGCCCAGATACATATACGCCGTGTAGTCGGAGCAGCGTGCCGCCTGCTGCATGTTGTGCGTCACGATGGCGATCGTGTAGTCCTGTTTCAGTTCGCTGATCAGCTCTTCCACTTTCGACGTCGAAATGGGGTCCAGCGCGGAAGTCGGCTCATCGAGCAGCAAGACATCTGGCTTGACGGCCACGCCGCGCGCGATGCACAGGCGCTGCTGCTGGCCACCCGACAGCGACAGGCCGCTCTTGGAAAGCTTATCCTTGACTTCGCCCCACAGTGCGGCTTTTTTCAGGGCCCACTCGACGCGCTCGTCCATCTCGCCTTTCGACAGGTCTTCATACAGGCGCACGCCAAAGGCGATGTTGTCGTAGACCGACATCGGGAACGGCGTCGGCTTCTGGAACACCATGCCGACCTTGGCGCGCAGCATGTTGACGTCCTGGTCCGCGTCAAGCACGTTGCGGCCGCGGTACAGGATCGAGCCTTCCGCGCGCTGGCCCGGATACAGGTCATACATGCGGTTCAGCGTGCGCAGCAGGGTTGACTTGCCGCAACCGGACGGGCCGATGAAGGCCGTCACTTTTTTCTCGTGGATATCCAGATTGACGTTGTGCAAGCTTTGCGTCTTGCCGTAAAAAAAGTTCAGACCCGAAATCTCGATGGTTTTTTTCTTTGGCGCCTGGTCTTGGGCTGGATTCATTTGCGTATTCATATGGGTTCGCTTCGCTCAATATAGCTAATTAATTGGGGACTTTTTGGCTGAACACGGTGCGCGACAGGATATTCAAGGCCAGCACGCTGAAGGTGATCAGCAGTGCACCGCCCCAGGCCAGCGAGCGCCAGTTGTCGTACGGGCTCATGGCGAACGAAGCGATGACAGACGGCAAGTTGGCCATCGGCGCATTCATGTTGAAGCTTTGGAACTGGTTATTCAAGGCCGTGAACAGCAGCGGCGCCGTTTCGCCGGCGATGCGGGCCAATGCCAGCAGTACGCCGGTAACGACACCGGCCTTGACGGCGCGCAGGCGCACCAGGGTGGCCACCTTCCAGCGCGGCGCGCCTAGGGCAAACGCGGCTTCGAGCAAGCTGTTCGGTACCAGACGCAGCATGTTATCCGTCGTGCGCACCACCACCGGCACGGCAATCAGCGACAGGGCGATGGCGCCCGCATAGCCGGAAAAGTGTTTTACGTGGGCAACATACAGCGCATACACGAACAGGCCGATGACGATCGACGGCGCCGACAGCATGATATCGGTGACAAAGCGCGTCACTTGCGCCAGCTTGTTTTCTTCGCCATATTCGGCCAGATAGATACCGGCCAGGATGCCGACCGGGGTGCTGACCAGCGTGGCCATGCCCACCATCAGGGTGCTGCCGACGATGGCATTGATCAAGCCGCCACCTTCGCTGCCCGGGGCCGGCGTGGTTTGCGTGAACAGGTCGATCGACAGTGCGCCGAAGCCTTTGACCACCAGGGTGAACAGAATCCACACCAGTACGGCCAGGCCCAGGGCCATGGCGGCCACCGACAGGGCGATGCCGATGCGGTGCATCAACAGTCGCTTGCGGTAGACCGGGTTCATGGCCGGCTTGACCGGAACATCGAGCGTGCTAACTTGGCTGATTTGGCTCATTTCGTGCCTTCCTTGCGGGACATGCCTGCCAGCATCAGCTTGGCGGCGGATAAGACGATAAAGGTGATGACAAACAGGATCAGCGCCAGCGAAAACAGCGAAGCCACGTGCAGCTCGGATTGCGCTTCGCCAAATTCATTGGCCAGCAGGGAGGTGATGCTGTTACCGGCGGCAAACAGCGACCACGACAGCTTGTTGGCGTTACCAATGACGAAAGTGACGGCCATGGTTTCGCCCAGTGCGCGGCCCAAGCCCAGCATGACGCCGCCGACGACGCCGGTCTTGGTGTACGGCAAGACGATCTTGCGCACCACTTCCCAGCGCGTGCAGCCCAGGCCGTAGGCCGATTCCTTCAGCACGGCGGGGACGATTTCAAACACGTCGCGCATCACCGAGGCGATGAAGGGGATGATCATGATGGCCAGCACCAGGCCGGCCGTCAGCAGGCCGATGCCCATCATGGGGCCGCTGAACAGCTGGCCGATGACGGGGACGTTGCCCAGGGTGGCTTTCAGGAGTGGCTGGACGTGGTCGGCAAACAGGGGCGCGAAGACAAACAGGCCCCAGATGCCGTAGATGATCGATGGCACGCCGGCCAGCAGCTCGACGGCCGTGCCCAGCGGGCGGCGCAGCCAGGCCGGGCAGATTTCAGTGAGGAACAGGGCGATGCCGAAGCTGACGGGAAAGGCGATCAGTAGGGCAATGACCGATGTGACCAGGGTACCGATGATGGGAATCAGGGCGCCGTACTGGTCATTGACGGGGTCCCACTCGGCCGTGATGATGAAACCCAGGCCGAAGGCACGGAAGGCCGGTATCGATTCCATGATCAGCGAGATGATGATGCCGAGCAGCACGATCAGCACCGACAGGGCGAACAGCATCGTCACCTTGTGGAACAGAAAATCCTGGATGCGCTGCTTGCGCATGGTGGAAAGCATTTGCGCGTGACTGATGGAATCGCTCATGGTGCCGCCTGGCATGGGGATCGTGGAGGAGGTAGATTGTGCGCTCATAGTGTGCCATGTGGGTAGTACTGCAGGTATTACTATTTTTATCTTGGTCTTTTAGCCGGGAGCGCCTGCAAGGTCTTGCGGGCGGTCCTGGCTAACTCCCTGCCCCGCCGCCGTGCTGCTGGCGGGGGACAAGGATGAGTACAAAGAATGGATACTTATGTGGTCAAGCTATCGCATTAATAGATGGCTTTGCCGGAAGCGTCCTTCAAATTGGCTTTCCACGATTCCTGCACCAGTTTCACGACCGATGCTGGCATAGGCACGTAGTCCAGTTCGGCAGCAGCGGCGCCGCCGTTCTTGTAGGCCCAGTCGAAGAACTTCAGGACTTCCTTGCCCTTGACTGCATCAGCCTGGACTTTGTGCATCAGGATGAACGACACGCCAGTAATAGGCCAGCTGTTCTTGCCAGCCGTGTCGGTCAGCACCACGCCAAAGCCTGGGGTCTTGGTCCACTCTGCCGAAGCGGCAGCGGCCTTGAAGTTCTCGTCGTCAGGTTGCAGGAAGTTGCCATCCTTGTTTTGCAGCTGGGTGTGCGACATCTTGTTTTTCTTGGCGTAAGCCCACTCGACATAGCCGATCGAACCCTTGATGCGCTGTACGTTCGCTGCAACGCCTTCGTTGCCCTTGCCGCCCACGCCTACGGCCCATTTCACAGCAGTGCCAGCACCGATTTTCGATTTGAATTCAGGGTTGGTTTTCGACAGGAAGTCGGTGAACAGGAAGGAGGTACCCGAGCTGTCAGCGCGGTGCACTACGGTAATTTCCGTGTCCGGCAGCTTGACGCCCTTGTTCACTGCGGCGATTTCCGGTGCGCTCCACTTGGTGATCTTGCCCAGGTAGATGTCGCCGACGATCTTGCCCGTCATTTTCAACTGGCCTGGGGTCACGCCGTCGAGGTTGACGATGGTGACCACGCCGCCCATGATGGCCGGGAATTGCATCAGGCCCGCTTCTTCCAGCTCTTCCGCTTTCAACGGCATGTCCGAGGCGCCGAATTCAACAGTCTTGGCCTTGATTTGCTTGATGCCAGCGCCGGAACCGACGGACTGGTAGTTCAGGCCGTTACCGGTGTTGGCTTTGTAGGTTTCAGCCCATTTGGCATAGATCGGGTACGGGAAGGTTGCACCAGCACCTGTCATATCTGCCGCCATGACGGAAGCGGAAGAAAATGCCATCGCTGCCGAAGCACCCACGACGATAAATTTGACCATTTGCTTCATTTGCATATCAAGTCCTCAGGGTTGTTAGGGCTCAAAGTCCCGGTTGAATGCTGCGCAGTCTAGCAAGTGAATATGACAGCTTTATGACATGCGCCAGATTTCTTGAAATATTTGCCTACGCCCCGGGAAATCCCGCTTCGGCATAAAAAATGACAGGCCGGGCGAAGCTTTATGACAGAGTATGTCACGCTGACGTCATATTTCATAATTACACTCACAACACGTCATACATGATGAAATACGGCTAGAATTAATTATCTGCAAAGACAAAAGAATATGAAACCTGAACTGCACACGGAAGTGACCAAATCAGGCATCCTGCTTGACCGCGAGCTGTCGCAACTGACTTTTAACCGGCGCGTGATGGCCCAGGCGGAAGATCCCGGCATTCCCTTGCTCGAGCGCCTGCGCTACCTGTGTATCGTCAGCAGCAATATGGATGAGTTCTTCGAAGTGCGCGTAGCCAGCCTGCTGGCGGCCGGCAGCATCGGCGGTTCGCTGGCAGGCCACCCTGCCCTGGCAGCCAACCTGGAGCGCATCGGCAAGGAGTGCCACGCGCTGGTGGAACGCCAATACGAGATATTGAATAACGACGTCTTGCCGGCCCTGCGCGAAGCAGGCGTGCACTTGCTGCGCGACAAAGACCGCAACGATGCGCAGCGCGCGTGGGTCAAACAGTATTTCGACCGCGAAGTGCGCCCCCTGCTGACGCCTATCGGCCTCGATCCGGCCCATCCGTTCCCGCAAGTGGTGAATAAAAGTCTCAATTTCATCGTCTCGCTGAGCGGCAAGGATGCATTCGGGCGCGGTACGGCCATTGCCATCGTCAAGGCACCCCGCGTCTTGCCGCGCGTCATCAAGCTACCCGACGAGATTTCCGGCGATGGCGTGTCCTTCTGTTTATTGTCTTCCGTCATCCATGCACATATCTCGGACATGTTCGCCGGGCGCGAAGTGATGGCCTATTCGCAATTCCGGGTCACGCGCGACAGCGACCTGTGGGTCGACGAAGATGAAGTCAAGAACTTGCGCCAGGCCCTGAAGGGCGAACTGGTGGGCCGCCAGTTCGGCACCTCGGTGCGCCTGGAAGTGGCGCGCAATTGTCCACCGGAATTATCACAGTTCCTGCTCGACCAGTTTAATCTGGATCAAAGCCGGCTGTACCGCGTCAACGGTCCCGTGAACCTGGTGCGCCTGTCGGAAATGATCGACCACGTCAAGCAGCCCAAACTGCGCTTCCCGCCATTCTTTCCCGGCGTAGCGCATAAAGCCATCGGCAACGACATCTTTGCCGCGCTGAACAAGAACGACATCCTGATGCACCACCCCTACCAGTCGTTCCAGACGGTGATCGACTTCGTGCGCAGCGCCGCGCATGACCCGTCCGTGGTGGCCATCAAGCAAACCATTTACCGCACGGGCATGAATTCGGACTTGATGGAATCGTTGATCACGGCGGCGAAGTTGGGCAAGGAAGTGACCGTCATCGTGGAACTGATGGCGCGCTTCGACGAAGAGGCCAATATCAACTGGGCCGACAAGCTGGAACAGGCCGGTGCACAAGTCGTCTACGGCGTAGTTGGGCTGAAAACCCACGCCAAGGTGGCGCTCGTGATTCGCCGCGAAGAAGGCGCGCTGCGCTTCTACGCCCATTTGGGCACCGGCAATTACCACCCTACTACCACCAAGCTGTACACAGACTTCGGCTTGCTGACGGCCAAGCAAGACCTGGCGGTGGAAGTCAATGAAGTCTTCATCCACCTGACCAGCCTGACCAAGCCGCACAACCTGAACCATCTGTGGCTGGCGCCGTTCGGCCTGCAAAGCGAAATCATCAAGGCCATCCGCAACGAGGCAAAGATCGCCCGCTCAGGCCGGCGCGGACGCATCATCGTCAAGGTCAACGCCCTGGTCGATGAATCCGTGATCCGCGCCCTGTATGCGGCCTCGACCGATGGTGTGAAGATCGACCTGATCGTGCGCGGCGCCTGCACCCTGAAGCCGGGCGTGCCGGGCCTGTCGGAAAACATCAAGGTGCGCTCCGTGATCGGCCGCTTCCTCGAGCATAGCCGCATTTATTACTTCCGCAATGACCTGGCGCACGATGTGTACCTGGCCAGCGCCGACTGGATGAGCCGCAACCTGTTCCGCCGCGTCGAGGTAGCCTTCCCCGTGCTGGACCGGGCACTCAAGCGGCGCGTGATCGCCGAGGGCCTGAATCCCTATTTGAAGGATAATACAAATGCATGGGAACTGGAGCCGACGGGCCAGTACGCGCGCCGCAAGCCGCGCGGCAAGCAAAGTCCGTTCAGCGCCCAGCAATACCTGATGCACACGCTGGGCACGCCGGACGCGGAGGTCAGCGAATAAGCGTAGTTCGACTTTCAACACAGAGGAGTACAGCATGGATCTCATCTTGTGGCGACACGCAGAAGCCGAGCCGGGCGTGCCCGACCTGGAACGCGCACTGACAGTCAAAGGCCAAAAACAGGCGCGCCGCATGGGGGAATGGCTGGGCTCGCAGTTATCCGAGAATTGCCGCATCCTCGTCAGCCCCGCCCTGCGCACCTTGCAAACGGCCGAGGCGCTGGGGCGCAAGTTCAAGCTGATGCCGGAACTGGCGCCGGGCGCCGAGGCGGAAGACATCCTGAAGGCGGCCAACTGGCCAGCCGGCAAGGAAACCGTACTCATCGTCGGCCACCAGCCCACCCTGGGCCAGGCGGCCGCCCTGCTCCTGACGGGCGAGGTGCAGGACTGGGAAATGCGCAAGGCAAGTGCATGGTGGTTTTCACAGCGTGAGCCTGGCGACCCCGTCAGCGTGTATTTAAAGGCCGTAATGGCACATGACCTGGTGATCAAATAGGCGTGCTGAAGCAGGAAAATGCGCAAGGCCAGCGCAGGATGGACAGGTTCTCGCAACGCGAACCGGGCGACCCGGTCAGCGTGTATTTAAAGGCTGTAATGGCACATGATTTGGTGATCAAATAGGCGTGCTGAAGCAGGGAAATGCGCAAGGCCAGCGCAGGATGGACAGGTTCTCGCAACGTGAGCCTGGCGACCCGGTCAGCGTGTATTTAAAGGCCGTGATGGCACATGACCTGGTGATCAAATAGGCGTGCTGAAGCAGGGAAATGCGCAAATCATGCGTTGGGATAAATACTGGCAGAAATCACAAGCAGGCAGCCTTGTAAAGCGCCGCCGATCTGCTAGAGTTTAATTGCATCAACTACGTGTTGGAGTACTGCTCTGGCACATTGAGCAACCCAGCGGACGGCCGCCCAACGGCGGCTGAAAGACCATGTTAACCTTCCTCGTTTTTCTCTTCATCGCCATCTTCGCCGCCATCATCGGCTTCGTCGCCTTTGAATTGATCGAAGAAATGCGCGGCAGCCATCACAAGCTGATGGATCGCTACCACGAGTAGCGCTCACCTCGGCACTATCGCATGGCGCCAGCGACGGCCTACAGGCCCGTCCCTCGCGCCATCCTTATATTGACACTCCCCCGTTTACACTCCCGTCTTGAACTTCGTATAGAGCCGCGTCATCAAACGGCGAATATCGGCGGTGATCGCTTCCGGTGCCGCCATGCGCTGCTTGTCGGCGTCCGACAGGAAGATGGCCTTGTTCTCGCCAATGTCCTTGCGCACATATTTGATGCTGGCCGGATTCGGATTCGCGTAAAACACCTTGTTGCTCAGGCTGGCATGCACTTGCGGACGCAGAATGTAGTTAATGAAGGCATGCGCATTGTTCGGGTGCGGCGCATCGGCAGGGATGGCCATGGTGTCGAACATCAGGGCGGCCGTCTTCGGCACCAGCACCTGGATCACATTGCCGTTTTTCGCATCGATGGCGCGCTGGCGCGCAATATTGATGTCGCCAGACCAGCCCAGCGCCACGCAGACGGAACCATTGGCCATGTCATTGATGTAGCCGGACGAGCTGAACAGGGTCACGTATGGACGGATGGCCTGCAGCACCTTGCCCGCTTCCTGGTAATCGGCGGCCGACTTCGAGTAGGCGGGCTTGTTCAGGTATTGCAGCGCGGCCGGCAGCACTTCGGATGGCGAATCGAGGAAGGAGACGCCGCACGATTTCAGTTTCGACACGTATTTCGGGTCGAAGACCAGGTCCCAGGCGTTCTCGGGCATGGGCATGCCGCCCAGCGCAGCCTTGACCTTGTTGACATTGATGCCCACCGTCGTGTAGCCCCACAGCCAGTCGACCAGGTAATCGTTGTTCGGGTCGATCTTCGACAATTTGGCTTGCAGGTTCTGGTCCAGGTTGCCCAAATTCGTCAGCTTGCTCTTGTCGAGTTTGCGCAGCAGGCCCGCATCGATCTGCAGGCGCGCCCACTGGGCCGTCGGCACCACGATATCGTAGCCAGACTTGCCCGCCACCAGTTTCGCATTGAGGATTTCGTTATTATCGAAAACATCATAACGCACCTTGATGCCGGTTTCCTTTTCAAAATTCTTGATCGTATCGTCGCCGATATAGTCCGACCAGTTATAGATGTTCAGCACTTTTTCTTCCTGAGCCTGAGCCTGGGCAGGCAATGCCAGCACGGCCGCCGCCAAGGTCAATCCCACTCCAATGCGCCGCCCTGCTTGCCACGTGTTTGCCATCGTACCGCCTCCGGAAATAATCAGAAAATAGTGCCGATCATAGCAAGAAGGGCGGCATCAGGTCTAGCCTGATACCGCCCTTCTTTCACAACCGGGGTCAGTCCCCAAACAACGTTACACCTTGTCCAGCCCCACTTGCGCCCCGGTAAACACCAGGTTGCCGTTGCGGGCATCGATGCGGATCTCGTCTTTCGGGCCAAACTTGCCTTCCAGGATCAGCTTCGACAGCGGATTTTCGATCTGCTGCTGGATTGCCCGCTTCAATGGACGGGCGCCATATACGGGATCGTAGCCCGCTTCGGCAATTTGCTGCAATGCGGCGTCGGTCATGCTCAGCTGCATGTCCATGCGCGCCAGGCGTTCTTCGAGGATCTTCAGCTGGATCTTCGCGATCGCGCCGATGTTTTTCTCGTCGAGGCCGTGGAACACCACGATTTCGTCGATACGGTTGACAAACTCGGGGCGGAAGTGCGAGCGCACCTCGGCCATCACGGCCAGCTTCACGACACCGGGATCATCGCTTTCCATGGCCTGGATCTTGTGCGAACCCAGGTTCGAGGTCATGATGATGACAGTATTCTTGAAGTCCACCGTGCGGCCCTGACCGTCCGTCATGCGTCCATCGTCGAGCACTTGCAGCAGCACGTTGAAGACGTCAGGGTGCGCCTTCTCGACTTCGTCGAGCAGGATCACGCTGTACGGCTTGCGGCGCACGGCTTCCGTCAGGTAGCCGCCCTCGTCGTAACCGACATAACCGGGCGGCGCGCCGATCAGGCGGGCCACGGAATGCTTCTCCATGAATTCGCTCATGTCGATGCGTATCATCGATTCTTCCGTATCGAACAGGAAGGTCGCCAGCGCCTTGCTCAGCTCGGTTTTGCCCACACCCGTCGGCCCCAGGAACATGAAGGAACCATAGGGGCGGTTCGGGTCGGAGAGGCCGGCGCGTGAACGGCGGATGGCGTCGGCCACGGCCGTGATCGCTTCATCCTGGCCCACCACGCGCTCATGCAGCTTCTCTTCGATGTGCAGCAGCTTGTCGCGCTCGCCCTGCATCATGCGCGACACGGGGATACCCGTCGCGCGCGACACCACTTCGGCGATTTCCTCGGCGCCCACTTGCGTGCGCAGCAACTTCGGCTGGCCGGGATCGAGCTTGGCCAGGCCAATATCGGCTTGCTTGAGCTGGGCTTCGAGCTGTGGCAGCTTGCCATATTGCAATTCCGACACTTTCTGCCAGTTGCTCTCGCGCGTCGCCTGCTCCATCTGCAGCTTGACGTTCTCGATCTCTTCCTTGATATGCGTACTGCCTTGCACCACGGCTTTTTCCGCCTTCAGGATTTCCTCGAAATCGTTGTATTCACGCTGCAGCTTGACGATTTCTTCCTCGATCAAGGCCAGGCGGCGCATTGAGGCTTCGTCTTTTTCCTTCTTCACGGCTTCGCGCTCGATCTTGAGCTGGATCAAGCGGCGTTCCAGCTTGTCCATCACTTCCGGCTTGGAATCGATCTCGATCTTGATCTTTGCCGCCGCTTCATCGATCAAATCGATGGCCTTGTCGGGCAGGAAACGGTCCGTGATGTAGCGGTGCGACAATTCCGCCGCGGCAATGATGGCCGCGTCCGTGATTTCCACCTTGTGATGCAGCGCATATTTATCTTGCAAGCCACGCAGGATGGCGATCGTCGCCTCCACGGTGGGCTCCTCGACCAGCACTTTCTGGAAGCGCCGTTCGAGGGCAGCATCCTTCTCGATATACTTGCGGTACTCGTCAAGCGTGGTGGCGCCCACGCAATGGAGTTCGCCGCGCGCCAGCGCCGGTTTGAGCATATTGCCCGCGTCCATCGCGCCTTCGGCCTTGCCCGCGCCCACCATGGTGTGCATCTCGTCGATGAAAACGATGGTTTGCCCTTCGTCCATGGCCAGTTCCTTGAGCACGGATTTCAGGCGCTCCTCGAATTCGCCGCGGAATTTCGCACCTGCCAGCAAAGCTGCCATGTCCAGCGAGAGTACGCGCTTGCCTTTCAGGGACTCGGGCACTTCACCATTAACGATGCGCTGCGCCAGTCCTTCGACGATGGCGGTCTTGCCCACGCCAGGCTCGCCGATCAGCACAGGGTTGTTCTTGGTGCGGCGCTGCAGGATCTGGATAGTGCGGCGAATTTCATCGTCGCGGCCGATCACAGGGTCGAGCTTGCCCTGGCGGGCGCGTTCCGTCACGTCCAGCGTGTATTTTTTCAGCGATTCGCGCTGGCCTTCGGCCTCTTGCGAATCGACCTTGCCGCCGCCGCGCACAGCATCGATGGCCGAGGCCAGGGCCTTGCGCGACAGGCCGTTTTCGCGCGCCAGCTTGCCGCAGTCGGACTTGTCGTCCGTCATGGCCAGCAGCACCATTTCGCTGGAAACGAACTGGTCGCCCGCCTTTTGCGATTCCTTGTCCGCCAGGTTCAAGAGGGCCACGAATTCGCGGCTGACCTGCACGTCGCCGCCCGTGCCGGACACTTTCGGCAGGCGTTCGATCGACGCAGTCAGGGCCTTCGACAGGCCGCCCACGTTGACACCGGCACGCTGCAACAGCGAACGGGCGCCGCCGTCGTCCTGATTCAACAGGGCCGTCAGCAAATGGACTGGTTCAATATAAGGATTGTCATTGCCCACGGCCAAGCTTTGCGCATCGGCCAGGGCTTCTTGTAGCTTGGTAGTCAGTTTATCTTGTCGCATGAAAAGCGCTCCCGGTTAATTAGTTGTTAACCAAATTGGGGTGAGGCGGTACTTTTCAAGCATACACAAAGCAGAAAACCGATGCACTTGGGCAAACACTACCGTGCGGGGCGCGTACGATTCAAATGGGGCTTGCTTTTGCCGTCCACTTGTTTAACGCCGCGTCGTCGCTGTCGCGCGCATCGACCCAGCGCGCGCCCTCGGGCGTGTCTTCCTTCTTCCAGAACGGCGCTTCCGTTTTCAGGTAGTCAATGATGAACTCGCAGGCGGCAAACGCCTCGCCCCGATGCGCAGACGAGACGGCCACCAGCACGATCTGCTCCTGTGGCAGCAAGGGGCCGACGCGGTGGATCACCAGCGCGCCCGACAGGGGCCAGCGCTGGCGCGCCTGCGCCACGATGGCCTCGATGGATTTCTCCGTCATGCCCGGATAATGCTCAAGCTCCATCGCCGCCACGTCCAGCCCCTCGTTCATGTCGCGCACCGTGCCGACAAAGCCGACGACGGCGCCTACCTTGGGGTTGCCTGCACGCAATTGTGCGATTTCTTGACTGAGGTCAAAATCGGCTTGCTGGACGCGCACGCAAATCGTCATTTGGCATGGCCTCCGATGCGGCGCAGCAGGGTTTCGATGCGGCTGGCCGTGCGCGCATCGGTGGCGGCGGCAATCGCGCACAGCTGCATCAGCTGCGACACTTGCGTGAGCGGCTTCTGGCCAGATTTCAACGACGATTGCAGCACTTCCACCTGCATTTTCAGGCGGTCGCGGGCAAATTCAGCGCCGCTGTCGACGCCAGCGACGATTTCCAGGCGCAACACTTCATCGAGCAAACGGGCCTGGTTGGCCTGCAATTGCTGCACATAGGCACTGGCGCCCTCGCCCAGCGCGGCCTGGGCGGCGGCAAAGCGCTGCTGCAGGCTGCGTTCATATTGCGCATCGAGCGCCGGCAAGGCGCTCCAGCGCCCGGCCCAGTGTGCAGCTTCTACACTGGCGTCGCCGTCGGCCAACGAGGTTGCCAATGCAGTTTCCAGCGCCTGCACCAGACGCAGCTTGTCGCGCAAGGCGTTTGCCTGCGCCGCGCCAGCGCGCTCGGCGATGGCCTCAGCCTGGGCTTGCACACCGGCAACAGCTGCCTGGTAGCGCTGCTCGATCTTCGCTTCGCTGGTGCGCGGCACGGGGCCGGTGGCGTTCCAGGCGGCACGCGTGTCGCGCAGCAACTGCTGAATGGCAGCCGTGCGGCTCTTGTCGTCGCCCTCAGCGATGACGGCCGTTTCCAGCGTGGCGCACAGCGCCTCGCGCGCATGCAGGTGTTCGCGCCGCTCATGGTCGGCCGCATGGGCCGTTTCCTTGCGCTTGGCAAAGATATCGTCGCAGGTGGCACGGAAACGCTGCCACAGCGCCTGTTCGGCGCGGCGCTCCAGCGGCAGGGCCTTGGCCAGTTCCTGCCATTTATCCTGCAAGGCTTTCAACATGTCGACCGTATTGCGCTCGGACGGCTTCAGCAGGCCCACTTCGACGATCAGCTGCTCGCGGCGCGCCGTCTCGATCAGGCGCTGTGTGTCCAGCGGCTTCGACAAGGCGTCCAGCGCGGCGCCGAATTCGGCGTCCAGGCGTTTCTTTTCCTTGCGGTCGATGGTACCGAGGCGCGTCCAGGCCTGGTGCAAGCGCTGCGAGCTTGATGCCACGTGTTTCCAGTCCGTGCTTTCCTGCGCCGCCAGAGCCGCTGTTTCCGTAATCAGTTCCTGGGCCTTGGCCGCATTGCCGTGGCGCTCGTCGGCCAGTAGCTTGAAATGCTGGGCTGCTGGCGCGTACGCCAGGCTGCAAGCCGCATCGAAACGCTCCCACAGAGACTTGGGCGCCGGACCGGACAGGGTGTCGAGCGACTTCCAGCGTTCGCGCAGGCTGCCCACTTTCTTGGCCAGCTCGGCCATGGCCAGTTCTTGCGCCGGCAATTCCTCGCCCGCCTTGACCAGTTCCTCGCGCGAGACGTTGCCGCCCCAGCGCGCCCAGTCGGCCAGGCGCTTGAATTCGGCACGCACATGGGCCAGGCGATCCGCTTGCGCCGGCGTCAAACGGCCATGTTTGCTGTCGCGCAAGGTCTTGTCGTGTTCGGACGCCACATGCAGCAAGCCATCCTGCAGGGCCGCTTCCATGGCGTCGAGCGCCTTGAAGAACTGTTCGGTCGCTTCCTTCGATACGGGAGCGTGCTCCTGGCGTGGCTTGCGCGGTGCCGGCTCGGCATGCGCCGGCGCCGGCACTGCGGCGAGCGCAGTGGCAACGGGCGCCGGTGCGCTGGCCAGCAGGGTCAAAAATTGCTGCTGCAAGCTGTCGGACAGTGCTGACTCCGGCAAGCGCGGCAGGGCTTGCCAAGCGCGTTTCAAGGTATCCGCATCGAGCGTGGCGGCGTCTTGCACCTGCCACTCGGCCAGCGCGGCCTGGCGCGCGTCGAACACGGCCTGGTGCTGCTGCAGTGCCTGCAAGGCAGACTGCGCCTCGCTGCGCGCCTGCGTGAAATCGCTCTCCAGGTGTTTCGGCAGCGAGGCGCGCTCCGGCGATTGCGCGTGCTGCGCATGCTGCGCGTCCAGACTTGCCAGCGCCTGCGCCAGCTGCTCGGCAGACTGGCCGTCCGTTGCCAACGCGCGTGCGGCGACGACGGCGTCGATCACGGCGCGCTGCAAGTCCACTTGCGCTTCCAGGCGGGCAGCGAGCGCCGCGCGCGCGGCGGCAAAGGCGGTGGCCAGTTCTGGCGTGGACTTGATGACCTGCCATTGGCGGTCCAGTTCGGCTACCTGGTTGGGACTGAGTTTTTCATCGTTCAACAGGCGCTGCGCCGTGTCGATGCTGGCCTGGGCGCGCTGCGTTTCGGCTGCCTGATGGCGTATCAGGTCGATCCGGCCCTGCATCAGCTTGGCGACGCGGCGGTCCGTGTTGCGCATGGCTAGCTGGACTTTTTCCAGCAGCGGCAGGGAATGGACATGCTCGGCCGCGATCAAACGGGCATCGGCAAATTCGCTGGCCACGATGAAATCAAGGGCGGCGGCTTCGTCGCCCGCCACGGCATGCGCACGCGCAACCTGTTCGGCGCGGCGCGATGCGCTCAGCGCCGAAGCGGCGGCCTGTTCTGCCACGACAGGATCGGGAACGGCAGTCTTGCTGGCAGAACGTTTGAAGAGAAATTCGAACATGACGGGTTTCGCGTGGATCAAAAGCACCATCATAACAAAGCCCGGGGCATTGCATCGGACAGCAATGAACAAGTTACCAAATAAGCAAAATCAATATTTCCCTACGGCGCACGGCGCGCAAACCCAGCGCAACATGTGCTGGCAACCGGTGCTGGCAACAGGGCCGGCCGCAGTCACGCCGCAGGGGTGTGCGCTCGCTACCGGCTCAAGCCTTCGCGCGCAGCGGCTGTGCCGTGACACGCTGCGCGAAAGCACTGCCAGTGCCAGCGCTTTCCTCGCTGCCGGCAAGCGTATCGTGGGCCGGCAAGATGAAGGTGTGCACTTGCGCCTTGCCGTGGCGCGCCTCGCGTGCCTGCGCATCATGGGCCAGGAACTGATAGGCGATGGCAAACCACGCTTCGCCCACGATGACCTTGCGCGCCAGGGCGAACAGTTCGCGCTCTTCTTTTTCCATGCGTTCGAGCAGGGCCGCGCAAAAGGCGTCGATGGCCGCGCACAGCTGTTCAGCCTGCAGCCCGGAACTGTCGATGGCGGCCCCGGCGCGCTGCTGCACGGCGTGGACGCTTTCCAGCGCGGCGTGGTGCAAGCCGTTGAGTTCGTCCAACAAGCCATCAGCAAGTGGCGTGGCCTCGCGGATGGCCGGAATCAGATACATCTCCACCTTGCGCCAGTAGCCGCCCTGATACAGCCGGCTCAGCCAGTCGCCCGCATACTCCAGTTGCGCCAGGCTCAAACAACTCTGGTGGCGCAGCTGCACATGCATGTATTTCTGAAAAGCCAGCAGACTCAAGCGTATGCTGGCCTGCTCCACTGACAGGGACACCAAACTATATGTTGCCGTAAGCATGCACTCACTCCTAAAGCACGTCGGATCTATCATCCTGGAAGTGAAAGTGTAAAGACTCCCGACACAGGCGGGTTTGATCCAGCACAAACCATGACAGGACGCCGCGCGCTTTTTGCCGGGGTCTCAGCGCAGGCCGATATGCAGGTTGACCACACCCGGCTCTTCCGACGGCGTGACCTCGCCGCCAAAGCTTTTCACCAGCCGCTGCATGCCCTTGTTGCGCGCCATCGCCTCACCCACCAGCGCTTCCGTGCCACGGCTGCGAAAGTAGTCGACCAGCTTTTCAAACAGGATATGCCCGAGCCCCTTGCCTTTCAGGGCCGAGCGCACGGCAATGGCGAAATCGGCGTGGATATTGTCCGGGTCGGCCACGGCGCGCACCACGCCCAGCGTTTCCGGCTGGCCGTCCGGCCCCGTATGCGTGGCGATGAAGGCCATGGCGCGGTCGTAATCGATCTGCGTCAGGCGCGCCAGCTGCGACACGGGCAGTTCGCGCATCGACGTGAAGAAGCGCAGGCGCACGTCGTCCGGGTCCAGCGCGCGGAACAATTCCATGTGCTGCGGCGCGTCTTCCGGGCGGATCGGGCGCAGCAAGATGGACTGATCCATCCACATCACCTGCTCTTCGAGCTCCTGCGGATACGGGCGGATCGCCAGGCGGTCGCTCTTCTGGCCCGGCTGCAAGCGGATGCGCGCGTCAAGGGCGATCACGCCATCGGCGTCGGCCACCAGCGGGTTGATATCGAGTTCGGCCAGTTCGCCGATGTCGGCCACCAGTTCGGCCACCTGGATCAGGGTGTAGCAAATGGCGTCGATGTCGGCCGGCGGCTGGTTGCGGTAGCCGGCCAGCAGCTTCGACACGCGCGTGCGCGCCAGCATATCGCGCGCCAGCACCATGTTCAGCGGCGGCAGGCCGATGGCGTGGTCGGCCGTCACTTCGACGGCAATGCCGCCCTGCCCCACTAATATGACGGGGCCGAAGGCGGCGTCCGTGGTGACGCCGACGATCAGTTCATGCGATTGCGGGCGGCGCGCCATCTGCTGCACCGTGAAGCCGTCAATCAGCGCATCGGGGCGCATGCGCCGTACGCGTTTCTCCATGGCGGCGGCGGCCGCGCGCAGGATGTCGGGCGTGTCCAGATCGAGCGCCACGCCGCCCACGTCGGATTTATGCCCGATGTCGGGCGAATGGATTTTCAGCGCCACCGGGTAGCCGATGTCCGCCGCCACGGCCAGCGCTTCTTCCACGTCGGCTGCCATGCGCGTGGTGGCCACGGGAATGCCGTAGGCGGCCAGGATTTCCTTCGAGCGGCATTCGCCCAGCACCGTCTGGCCGGCCGCCAGCGCCGCAGCGACGATTTCGCGTACCCTCGCGCGGCGCGGCGTGGCCGACATGGGCAGTTGCGCAGGCACTTGCATCAGGGTTTCCTGATTGCGCCGGTACTGCACGATCTGCATGAAGCCATGCACGGCTTTTTCCGGCGTGTCGTAGGTGGGAATGCCGGCGCGGTTGAACACCTGGCGCGCGGGCGCCACCGTGGTGCCGCCCAAAAGGCAGGACAGCACCGTGCGCGAGGTGGCCTTGATCAGCGGCGTGACCGCTTCGGCGATGTCAATCGACGATACCATGGCCGTGGGCGCGTGCAGCAGCAGCAAGGCGTCCGCCTGCGGCTCGTCGAGCAGCGGCTTGATGGCGTCGACATAGCGCTGCACGGGCGCGTCGCCGGGCAAGCCGACGGGGTTGTCGTGCGACCAGCCGCGTGGCAGGGCTTTTTCCAGCGCGATGACGGTGTCGGGCGACAGCTCGGCAAGCTTGCCGCCGCTGCCCACCAGGGCGTCGGTGGCCATCACGCCCAGCCCGCCGCCGTTGCACAGGATCGCCAGGCGCTCGCCGCGCTGGGCGCGGATATGCGTCAGCGTTTCCACCGCGTCGAAGAGTTCCTCGGCCGAGTACACACGCAGCATGCCGGCGCGGCGGATGGCCGCATCGTAGACGGCATCCGAGCCGGCCAGCGCGCCCGTATGCCAGGCCGCCACGGCCGCGCCTTCCGCCTCGCGCCCCGCTTTCAAGACGATCACGGGTTTGCTGCGCGCTGCCGCGCGCGCGGCCGACATGAATTTGCGCGCCGCCTGGATATCTTCCATGTACAGCAGGATGGCGGCCGTGTCGATGTCGCCGGCCAGGTAGTCGAGCAAGTCGCCGAAATCGATGTCAATGCTGCCGCCCAGCGAAATGAACTTGGAAAAACCCACGCCATGCGCATTGGCCCAATCGAGCACGCCCGACACCAGCGCCCCCGATTGCGACACAAAGGCGATCTTGCCGGCCGCTGCCCCCAGGTGGGCGAAACTGGCGTTCAAGCCCAGTTTCGGCACCAGCAAACCCATGCTGTTGGGTCCCAGGATGCGCAGCAGATGCGGCTTGGCCGCCTTCAGCATGTCCAGGCGCAGCGACTGCTCGCGCACGGGGTCGAGGCCGGAGGTCATGACGATGGCGGCGCGCGTGCCCAGCGCGCCCAGTTCGCGGATCAGGGCCGTGATCGTGGCGGGCGGCGTGCAGATGATGGCCAGGTCCGGCGCCTTGGGCAGCTGCGCCAGCTTGCGGTAGCATTTGAGGCCCATCAACTCGCCATACTTGGGATTGACGGGCCAGATATCACCTTTATACTGCGGCCCCTGATCCCCGCCGCCCAGCAGATTACTGAGCGCGATGGCGCCCAGCTTGTGTTCGCGCGCCGTGGCGCCAATCAGGGCCACCGAAGCCGGCTTGAACAGCTTGTCGAGATTACGGATACTCATGTTCTGGCCTCATGGATTGCCGGAGTGGCATAGTAACGCCCCAGTGTATAGGATACATTGCCAAAAAATTTTGACCTTGCGATGCGTTTCGCGAAAAAGCATGGCTACCAGCGCGAGCGGTGGCTTTCCGTCACGCCCGCCAGCTGCGCCACGATGCGCTTGGGCGACTCCGCGCTGGCACGCACCCAGCCGCTGAAGGTGCCGATGGGCTGGATGTAGCGGCTGGCGGCGATCCACAGGTTCTTGTCTTCGCGCCGCGCGCCTTCAGGCTTGAAATGCAGGTCCAGCAAGTCGTCGTCCGTCCACACATGCCACGGCGCCAGCGGATTGTCGGGATTGAAGTCAAAGTGCGCGCGCCCCAGCGCGTACAGCTGGCCATCGAGCCACAGCGCGTTTTCATGCGCGCCGAAATAGCCAGCCTGCAAATTGAAACCCAGGTCCAGGCTGTGCGCCGAGGCCCAGCGCCACTCCGTCTCGCGCGCCAGCAGGCCATTCGAATAATCGAAGCTGGCCACGCCGTCATCGAGGCTGTAGCCGATGGCGCCGCAGCGCAGCGTGCCCCACAGGGGCAGGCCGCCCGATTTTTGCGTCGCATGCACGCTGCCACCCTCACCCACGGGACCGATGGCCAGCAAGGTGGGCGCCACGGGCGGGCCGAATTCCGCGTCGATGCCGAAATGGCCGCAATCGAGCAGCACGCGGTAGCGCTGCTGGGGCTGGGCTTCGATGGCTATTTTTTGCGACAGAAAACGGAAACGGCTGCTGGCACCCGCATGCGCGGCCACCGACGCGCAGAGGCCTGGCACGCCATCCTGCGAAAAAGCGGCCACGATCTTGCCCTTGTGGCGGTCGAAGGCATAGGCGAAGGCGGTGCTGGTCCAGCCCAGGTCGACGATGGCCACGCCGCAGAACAACGTGGGCGTAGACAGGGCCACGTAATGCCAGCGCTTGTGGTGGAACAAGCGCCAGATGGCGCCGCGCGCGTGCGGCGGCGCCAGCGCGGCCCAGTCAAACGCGGCAAGCTGGCCAGAGTAGCGGCCAAAGCGGGGCATGCCGTCGGCATCGAGCAGTTCGGCGGGGGCCAGTGGCAGCGTCATGCGGCCCTCCTTGCGGCCAGGCCCGCATCCTGCAGGGCGCCTGCCAGCCGCGCGCCGAATGGCTCTGGCTGCGTTTGCGAAAGCTCAATCGCGGGACAGGCATGCCAGAGGGCCAGGCGCGTCACGGCGCCGGCCACGTCCTGCACCAGGCGCTCACTGAGGCGTACGCCCTCTTCCAGCGCCAGCGACTTGATCTCGAAGCGCCCTTGCGCGCGGTGCGCCTTGGCGTCCAGGCGCCCCACCAGCGCGCCGCGGCGCAAGATCGGCAAGGTGAAATAGCCATGGCGGCGCTTCTCGGCCGGCGTGTAGCATTCGAGCCGGTAGTCAAAGCCGAACAGCTCCAGCGCACGGCGCCGGTCCCAGACGACGGGGTCGAATGGCGACAAAATCGTCGTCAGGGTGGGCGCCAGCTTGCCATCAGCGGCGCTGCGCGCCAACTCCCCGTGGTCGGCATGCACATACACGCCATCGTCCCAGCCGGCGACCGTGCAGCGCAGCAGCGCGCCTTCGTCCACCAGCGCTTGCAGATCGCGTGCCAGGCTGGCGCGCGATTGCCTGGTGCGGAAATAATCGCTGATCCAGCTGGCCCGCGCCAGCCCCAGCGCCTTCACGCTGGCCAGCAGCAAACGGCGCCGCACCTGCGCTTCAGGCGGCAGCTGGCTGTCATCCCAGCTTGGCAGCACGCGTTCGGCCAGGTCGTAATAGCGCTGGAAATTGTGGCGTTTGGCGATCATCAGCACGCCCGATGTGAACAAGACTTCCAACGAACGCTTTTCCGGCTTCCAGCTCCACCAGCCACCCGACTTGCCGTCCGTGCGCTCAAAATCAAACGAGCGCGCGGCGCCGTTGGCGCGGATATGTTCGAGTACAAAGGCCACGGCCTGGCCCTGCTCGGCCATCCATTTCGCCGAGTATTTCCAGCCCATGGCAGCCGGATCGAGCATGCGGTGGCGGTACAGGCCATAGTCTTCGATGGGCACGAAGCTGGCCTCGTGCGCCCAGTACTCAAACAGCGCGCCATCAGACAGCAACTGCTCCAGCCACGCCTGCGGATAATCGCCCAGCCGGCTCCACAGCACCAGGTAGGGGCTGCGCGCCACCACGTGGATGGTGTCGATCTGCAGCACGCCCATCTGGCGGATGGCGGCCAGCACATCAGCCTTGACAGCTTTCTTGCGGCGTGCCTGCAACAAGCCCTGCGCGGCCAGGTGCAGCGCGCGGGCGGCCGCCATGGAAAGCGCCAGCGTCGGCGTCGGCGTCGGCGTCGGCAGGGATAACGGTGTGGCGGACAGTGTCGGCAAGGTCGGTTCTTCCTTAAGCAAGGGGAGTAACGCGTGGTTGACAGGCATCTCAGGAAGATACCGCATTCTCAGCGTGCTCCGCGTATTTTATCCCCTGAATTTTATTCATGCCGTCACGCATTTTCATTCGTTTTCAATCCTATTGCGCACCAGGACCGTACAAAAAAAGGCGCTACAGGTTTCTATCATTACAACTGCATCGGACCACTTGACATGCCTCATGCGCTTCTATAACTTAGATGAAATATTGCCTTATGGCAATTAAATACCTCCCCCAGTCTTTCTCAAGTGTACCTACATTCTGTCCTTGCGGCCATCCTGCGGCAAGGTCATTCAGTGACTGTAAAACACGCGCAGCGCCGGTGACCGGGTAGGTCGATTTGACGGGTCTTACATTAATCAAGAATAACAAGGAAGATATCATGCGTAAAACCCTGCTGCGGCAGCGGCCGCAACGGTCCAGTTTGTCCCGCTTGTCAAGACAATGCCTGCCGCTGGCCCTGGCCCTCGCCCTGTCGGCATGTGGCGGTGGTGGCGACAACGCTGCCACGCCCGCCACGGCGCAGAGCCTGCTGGCGGAAAGCTCCGCTGAAAGCGCGCTCACGCCCGTCGCCGCCACGGCCAGCTCGGCGGAACGGGGCGACCTGTCGGCCAGCGCGGCCATCGACCGCAACGACAGCACGCGCTGGGGCAGCGGCTTTACCGACAATGAATACCTGACGCTCGATTTCGGCACCTCGCAAACCATCACGCGCGTGCACATCGCCTGGGAAAACGCACACGCCAGCGCCTACCTGCTGCAGGTATCGGACGACAATACGCACTGGACCACCATCCAGAGCGTCGACAACAGCACGGGCGGCATCGAAGACATCACGGGCTTTTCGGCACAGGGCCGCTACCTGCGCATGCAGGGCGTGAAGCGCTCGGGCCAGTATGGCTATTCCATCCTTGAAATCCAGGCTTTTTCGGGCACGCCCGTCCTGCCACCCATGACGCCGCCCGTCACCGAACCGCCTCCCGTCACGAGCGACCCGGGCCAGCCCGGCGTGGCCATCAAGCCCGTGGCCGCCACCTCGTCGCCCGTGGAAAACCCCGGCATGTCGGCCGCCATGGCGATCGACGGCAAGACGGGTACGCGCTGGGCCAGCACGTTCGACGACGGCGCCTGGATCCAGTTCGACTTCGGCGCGAAAACGCCCGTCGGCTACATGAAGCTGCTGTGGGAAAACGCGTATGGCAAGCAGTACGCGCTGCAAGTGTCCGATGATGGCCAGAACTGGTCGCAAGTGCGCTACGTGAGCAATGGCAACGGCGGCAGCGAGGAATTCTTCAACCTGGGCGTGAATGCCCGCTACATCCGCCTGCAGGGCGTGGCACGCGCCACGCAATATGGCTATTCGCTGCTGGAAGTGGAATTCAAGGCACCGGGCAGCGACAACAGTTTGCCCGCAAGCACCACCTCGGCGCTGAAATTTCCCGCCAACGGTACCGGCTGGACACCCTTGCCCGCAGCCGCGCAGCCGCTGGAAACGCTGCAATTCACGCTCGCCGACGGCACCCTGGTGACGCGCTTCGGCGCACGCGGCCTGGCGCGCCACGGCCGCGAACGGGGCGAAGACTGGAATGAAATCGGCTATGGCCCGAACGAAACGGTCGATCCCGTCACGGGCCTGCCGCTCGACAAGGGGCCCGGCAACTACCTGACCTTCGTGCCGCAATACTTCAAGAACCGCACCTGGGGCGTGGAAATCATCGACAACAGCCGCGTGCGCGGCGTGCTCAAGCCCACCCTGATCGTCAACCAGTACACCACCGTGGACTTCCTCTCCGGCGGCGTGGCCTTCTTCCGCGGCTTCGACCGCCCTGGCGTGACGGGCTATGGCTGGATGGCGCCCGGCGAACTGGTCGACAGCAACGTGCCCGTCTGCAAGCCGCTGGCCTACCCCGCCAACGACCGCCTGACGAACGCGAATGGCATCAATGGCGCCTGCACTCTGCTGATCAAGGACTACCCGGGCCACGCCGGCCTCGATGCCAGCGGCATGCCGAACGGCAGCAACGTCCAGGCGCGGGCGCTGGTGACGGGCGACATCATCGAAGTGTCACCGTCCATGTTTAGCACCAAAGAGGCCATGCTGGCCAAAGGCGACGATGGCGGCATCCGCTACTACTCGTATGAATGGACCTACGTGGTGGGCGCGGGCCTGCGGCCATGGTATGGCGTGCAGCCGCGCCTCAATTCCGTGCCGCTGCCGGAAGAAACGCTCTCGGGCGGCCTCGGCTCCGTGTCCTATAACTACTCGGACAATGCCCTGTTCATGTTCCAGCAGCCGCACAACAACATCGGCATGCAAAACATGCAGCGCTTCGTCGAAGGACGGCGCCTGGTGCACACCAACTTTACCACGGGCGAGCACAACGAAGGCGGCAACGACCGCTACGCCCCGGCCGTCAAGCTGCAGGGCCAGCGCTATGCCCAATCGGCCTGCATCGCCTGCCACGTCAACAATGGCCGCAGCCCCGCGCCCGTGGCGCTGAACCAGCGCCTCGACAGCATGGCCGTGCGCGTGGCCAGCCTCGATGCGGCCGGACAGCAGGTGCCGCACCCGCAATACGGCACGGCCATCCAGATGAATGCCGTGTCGTCTTCCGGCGTGCCGCAAAACTGGGGTAACGGCGTCAACGTGGGCGGCTTCGAGACGCGCAAGACCAGCCTGGCAGATGGCACGGTGGTCGAATTGCGCAAGCCTGCCCTCGCCTTCGAAGGCCCCGTGCCGGCCATCGTCTCGCTGCGCGCAGCGCCGCCGATGATCGGCACGGGCTTGCTGGAAGCCGTGCCGGAGGCCGACATCCTGGCGCGCGCCCGCTCCACGCCGGACGCCGATGGCGTCAAGGGCCAGCCCAACTATGTGTACGACCCCGAAACGGGCGCCGTGCGCCTGGGCCGCTTCGGCTGGAAAGCGTCGAAGGCAACCCTGCGCCACCAGGCGGCCGAGGCGCTGCTGCTGGACATGGCAGTCACCTCTCCCGTGTACCGCAACCGCGCCTGCATGGCCGGACCGGTAGCCTGTGCGGCGGGCGGCGCGCAGGCCGGCATCTCGGAAGCGGACCTGCAGTCGATCACGCAGTACCTGGCGCTGGTAGCCGTGCCGGCGCAGCGCAGCATCGCCAGCGGATTCCCGAAAGGCGTAGCGCCGCTCGACGAGCTCAAGGTTGACGCACCGCAAATCAACGCGGGCGCGAAGCTGTTTCAGGGCATGCGCTGCGCTGCCTGCCACACGGCGGAGATGAAGACGGGTTCCGGCCACCTGTTTGCAGAACTGCGCGAGCAGACCATCCGCCCCTACACCGACTTGCTGCTGCATGACATGGGCCCCGAACTGGCCGACAAATTCAGCGAAGGCCAGGCGCAAGGCAGCATGTGGCGTACCGCCCCGCTGTGGGGCATCGGCTACACGGAAAAAGTCATGGGCAATAACGGCAAGGCCGGCTACCTGCATGATGGCCGCGCGCGCAGCCTGACGGAAGCGATTTTGTGGCACGGCGGCGAGGCCACGCGTGCCCGCCAGCGTTTCGAAAACCTGTCGAAGACGGACCGCGAAGCGCTGCTGGCCTTTTTGAAGTCGCTGTAGGCGCGTAGCTTCACCGCTGGCGGTGCTACCGTGGAAAAAACACGGTCACCGCCAGTCCCCGGCCCTGCAGGCCGGCGCCGAGGACAATCTGCGCGCCGTGCCGTTCGGCGATGCGGCGCACGATGGACAGTCCCAGTCCGCTGCCGGGCAAATGGGCGCAATCGAGACGCACGAGGCGCACAAAACGCTCGAACACGCGTTCGCGCATCTCCTCGGCTATTCCCGGGCCAGTATCGGCCACACGCACGAAACTGCGGCCATCTTCCCGGCCGCAGCCGACCACGATAGTTCCACCAGCAGGGGTGTAGCGCAGCGCATTCTCGACCAGATTGCGCAGCAACATATGCATGCTGTCCGCATGCAGGGCGCACGGCGCCGGCGCAATGTCCAGGCCCAGCGTGAGTTGATACTGCCGGCTCCATTGCTGCCACTGCACCGCCTGTTCCGCCAGCAGCGGCGCCAGGTCGCCCGGCGCCAGCGCGGTATCTGCCTGCGCCTGCGGATCGAGCTGGGCCAGCGCCAGCAACTGCTTGACCAGGCGGGTGGCGCGCTCCACGCTGGCACTGAGCGCGGCGATGAATTCCTCGCGCTCGGCCCCGCTGCGGGCGCGCTGCAGCACTTGCAGATTGGTCTTGATGGCGGCCAGCGGCGTGCGCAGTTCGTGCGCCGCATCGGCCGTGAAGCGCTGCTCGTTGTCCCGGCTATGCCGCACGCGCCCGAACAGGCGGTTAATTTCCAGCAGCAGCGGATGCAGCTCGGTGGGCGCGCCATGCAGATTGACATCAAACAGCTCATTCGGCGTGCGCGCCGAGACTTCCTCTGCGGACGCTTGCAGCACGCGAAACACGCGATGGATGCTCCACCAGATAGCCGCCGTCGCCAGCGCCACCAGCAACAGGCCAAACAGCGCGATGCGGTAAAAGAAACCGCGGCTGATATCGTCGCGGTGGCTGGTCGGCTCGGCCACCAGCAACTGCAAGCTGCGCGCCTCGTCCCACAGCGAATACAAACGCCAGCGCTGGCCGCCGATCGTGGTCCAGGACAGGCCGTCGGGCGCGCTGCGCGACAAGGCGATATCGGAGGCGGCGTCATTGCGGTACAGCACGCGCTGCTGCGCGTCGCGCACCTTGAACAGCAAATAATGGTGGGGATTCGGATGGCCGCGCAGGGGCAAGTCGATCGGCCCCGTCAAGCCGTGTTCGCGCACGTCCTTTTCCACCAGCGACAGCAGCAAATGCCCCGTCTCGATCAGCGACTGGTCGAACAGCTCCTGGCTTTCGCGGCGCGCTTCGACATACACGATGGCAGCGCTGCCCATCCACAAGGCCAGGGTCAGGCCCAGCAGCACCGTCAGCAAGGTGCGCCGCAGCGACCAGGTTTTCATGGCAGGGCCGCGCATGGCGCCGCCAGGCAAGCGCCCGTTTTCAAGCCAACTTCGGTGACAACAAGGTGCATGGGGTGAGCCTGATGAAGAGTTTGCATGATGCCGTCAGCTTGTTAAGAATCTCTTAAGAACTTCTGCGCAAGATCCAGAGCGAAATATTTTTTGGGAAGTCATGCTCACAATTGTAAATGATTCTCATTTTCTCAATGATTCCCATTACCCAAAAACAGATCAATCATTACTCAACCATCAGGAGTTTGCATGTCCAACAGCACCCGCCGCACCCACCTGCCGCGCCCCACCACCCTGGCCCTGGCGCTGGCCGCCCTGTCTTGCCTGCCCGCCCACGCCCAAGTGGCCGCGCCGGTCAGCATGCCGGAAGTGGTCGTTTCCGCCTCCGGTTTCGAGCAGGATATCAGGCAGGCACCGGCCTCGATTACCGTGCTGACGCGTGAAGAGCTGTCAAAAGAGCGCTTCGGCAACCTGACCCAGGCGCTGGAAAGCGTGCAAGGCATCGACGTAGGCGCGGCGGGCGACAAGACGGGTGGCATGAACATCAGCATCCGCGGCATGCCCAGCGACTACACCCTGGTCCTGATCGACGGGCGCCGCCAGAACGCGGCCGGCAACGTCACGCCGAACGGCTTCGGCGGCACGCAGACGAGCTTCATGCCACCGCTGGCGGCCATCGAGCGCATCGAGATCATTCGTGGCCCCATGTCGACACTGTACGGTTCGGACGCCATGGGCGGCGTGATCAACATCATCACGCGCAAGGTCGGCAAGCAGTGGATGGGTTCGGTCTCGGCGGACTACACCTTGCAGGAAGAATCGGATTTCGGCGACGTCAAGGCCGGCCGCTTCTACTTGAGCGGCCCGATTGCCACCGACCTGCTGGGCTTGTCCCTGCGCGGCAGCAAGCAGCGCCGCGACGCGGCCGACATCGGCTACACCAACGCGGCCGGTACGCAAATGCCCACAAGCATGGGCGCCAACCCCGTGCGTGCGGACGTTGAAAACGTTGGCGCGCGCCTGGCCTTCACGCCAAACCGTTTCCATACCGTCATCCTGGACGCCGACGCCGGCCGCCAGACCTACGACAATTCGCGCGGCCAGCTGGGCGCCCAGACCGTGCAAGGCGGCTACGGCCCCGAGCAAAAATACAAGCGCGACCAGTGGACCTTGTCGCACACGGGCCGCTTCGGCTTCGGCACCCTCGACAGCAGCTACATGGTGAACCAGACGGCAACCCTGGGCCGCACGATCCCGCCGGGCACGCCAAGCGCGGTGGCCGGCAGCGCGCGCACCCTGGAAGTGGAAAGCCAAGTCTTTGACACCAAGCTGGTCTTGCCATTGGGGAAACACATGGCCACCATCGGCGCACAATGGTGGAAAGCCGAGATGACGGACGGCGTGGCGCCGACGACATTCGAATTCACGCAAAAAGCCCTGTTCGTCGAAGACGAATGGCATGTGCTGGACAACGTCGCGCTGACCATCGGCGCCCGTTATGACGATCACAGCATCTTTGGCGGCCAGACCAGCCCGCGCGCCTATGGCGTCTGGAATGCCACGCCGAGCTGGACCGTCAAAGGCGGCGTCAGCAAGGGCTACAGGACGCCGCGCGTGGAACAATTGTCGCCAGGCATCAACGGCTTCGGCGGCCAGGGCACCATTCCCCTCGTTGGCAGCCCGAATTTGAAGCCGGAAACGAGCACCACGACGGAAATCGGCGCGTATTTCGACAACCTGGCCGGCTGGACCGCCAGCGGCACCTTGTTCAACAATGCATTCAAGGACAAGATCACCACGGGCACCGGCCTGCTCAACTGCGACTACCGTCCGTCGCCGAACCGTCCCGGCTGCGTCAGCTTCGGCAACTGGCCCAATGTCGATGCGTTTGGCCAATCGATCAACGTCGATGAGGCCGTCACGCGCGGCGTCGAGCTGAACACGCGCTTGCCGCTGGGCAAGGCGATTTCGGCCAGCGCCAACTACACCTACACCGAAAGCGAACAGAAAAGCGGCAGCAATGCCGGCATGCCATTGAGCGACACGCCCAAGCACGCCGTCAACGCGCGCCTGTCGTGGGATATCTCGCCGCAATGGAACAGCTGGCTGCGCGGCGAGTACCGCAGCGAGCGCTTCCGTGATCCTGGCACTTCGGCCGCCACGCGCGCCGCCAAGGCTGCGCTGGGCGACTACAAGGGCTATACCATGTTGCACCTGGGCACTAGTTATCAGTTGAGCAAGCGCGTCACCCTGAATGCGGCCGTATACAACCTGCTCAACAAGGACTTCATCGACTACCAGCCCTACCGCGCATCGTCGGCCCCGGCATTGACCTACGCCAGCCGCTACGTCAACAGCCTCGACGGACGCCGTTTGTGGCTGTCGGCCACCGTCGATTTCTGATGAGATAAACGAGACGCATCGTCAATGCCAACGGGCTGCCTCACGCAGCCCGTTTTTTTCATCCTGCCGTTTCAGCCTTGTCGATGCAATAACCAATCGCATGCACGGTACGGATCAACTCCCGTCCCAGCTTCTTGCGCAGGTGGTGGATGTGCACCTGCACGGCATTGCTTTCCACCTCGCCACCCCAGCTGTACAGGTTTTTCTCCAGCTGTTCGCGGCTCAGTACGCGCCCGCCGTGTTCCAGCAGCAATTGCAGGATGCGGAACTCCTTCAAGGTGAGCGTCACGCTCTGCCCCCCTTTCGTCACTTGCCGGTCGGCAATATCGAGCACCAGGTCGCCATGCACCAGGTTTTCGCGCACGCGCCCCGCAGCGCGCCGGCAGGCGCTGCGGATGCGCGCAGCCAGCTCATCGAGGTCAAACGGCTTGACGATGAAGTCGTCGGCGCCCGCGTCGAGGCCGGCGATGCGCTCGCCCACCTTGTCGCGCGCCGTGACGATCAGCACGGCGCCGCCATAGCCGTTGTCGCGCAAACCGCCCAGCGCGTCCATGCCGTCTTCGCCGGGCAAGCCCAGGTCGAGCAAGATGCAGGCATAGTCGTGCAGCCGTACGGCCGTGTGGGCGTGTTCGGCCGACATGACCCAGTCCACCGCATAGCCGGCTTGTTCCAGGCCAATCTGGGTGGCGCGGCCCAGTTGCGGGTCGTCTTCGGTCAGCAAGATGCGCATGGGTGGGGAGCCGGCTGGCCCGCTCAGTCCTTCTTCTTGATCAGGCCAGCCAGCGCGGCGAACGGGTTATGCGTGGCGGGTGCCAGATCGGCCGACAGCAGGCCGGCGCCGCGGTCCGCTTCCAGGTAGCGCGAGTGCTCATTGTCGTGGCAATACAGGCACAGCAGCTCCCAGTTGCTGCCGTCCGGCGGATTGTTGTCGTGGTTATGGTCACGGTGATGCACCGTCAGTTGCTGCACGTTGGCACGCGTAAATTCGCGCGTGCAGCGCCCGCACACCCACGGGTACATTTTCAGCGAGCGCTCGCGGTAGCCGCTCTCGCGCTGGTCGGCGGCGCGGCGCGCTTCGGCCACGATCTTGTCCAGTCTTGCCGCGTCGGGCTTTTTACTCTGCATGACAACTTTCGATAGGGGAAGAAGAAGTGTCCATTTTAATGAGGATGGCGGCGCAATTGTACTTTTTCTGCCACGTCCCTTGCCCACGCCGCCGCCACTTCGCCTTTTATTGACATGCGCAGTACCACAGGTGCTTGATTTATCGCAAAATAAGATCAGCGACAAACCGCGAACAGACGGCGGGGCGACGGCAACTGGCTCAGCGCAGGGCGGCCGATTTCGGCTACCATGCGCGCCACGCCACCCTCCCCGCGGCCGCCCCCCCTTTTTCCATGACCCTTGCCTGTAAGCGCCCGTGATAGCGACAACGAAACCCCTGCAACGCCTTGCCCGCAACATCTACCGCATCAGCCTGGTGCCCCTGTTCGCGCTGCTATTGTTGATCGTGATGTGGGGCGCCGTCATTTATCAGGTTGGCCAGGAGCAGGCCAACGCCATGCGCGACGCCGTGGCTGGCAGCCAGTCGCTGGCGCGCACCCTGGCCGACCATACCAGCTTCATCCTGCGCCAGACCGACCACGCGACGCAATTGTTCAAGCTCAAATATGAGGGATCGGATGGCGGCCTGCGCCTGAATGAATTCACGCGCCGCCAGGGGCTGCTCGACAGCGTGCTGCCGTCAAAGCTGGAACTGCCGATCGCCCTGCTCGACGCGCATGGCAAGGTGATCGACAGCGCCAACGCGTATCTGCCGGAAAAACTGGCGCACCAGGCGCTCTTCCGGGCGCTGGCCGCCAACCCGGCCGACACGGCCCTGGTCGATACGCCCATGCTCGATGCCGGCAGCAAGCACTGGACCATTCGCCTGGCGCGCCGCCTGAACGATGCTCAGGGCCGCTTCGCCGGCGCCATCATTATCCTGATCAACCCCAGCTATTTCGTCGACGATTACGACCGCCTGGACCTCGATGAACATGGCGCGCTGATGCTGGTGGCCCCCGACATCGGCCTGACAGTGGGGCGCATCGGCGAGCAACTGATCATCAGCGACCGCATCGACTTCCGCATGCCCGGCCCGCACCGGCATGCGCCCGAAGAACTGGTGATCGAACCACCCATCGATGCCATCGCGCGCATCTACAGCTACCGCGAGCTGCCGCGCTACCCGCTGCTGGCCGTGGTGGGCGTGAGCCGTGCCGTCGCCCTGGCCCGCTTCGAGCATCGCCGCCATCTGTATTTCGGCGCGCTGATCGCTGCCAGCCTGCTGATCGCCGGCTTTACGGCGCTGCTGACGCGCCAGAGCGCCCGATTGCGCCGCAGCATCCGCCAGGCCAAGGAAACGCAAGCCTTGCTGCGCGCGGCGCACCAGGGCAGCCTGGATGCCGTGCTGCTGCTGAAAGCCTGGCGTTCCGCGCCGGGCAAGCCGGTGGAAGACTTCATCTTTGCCGACATCAACGAGCGGGCCGCCGACATGCTGGGCAAGCCCCGCTCGGAACTGCTGGGCAAGCGCGCGCTGCCGCTGGTGCCGCTGCTGCCCGGCGAGCGCTTTTTCAAGCGTTTCATGCTGGTGATGGAAACGGGCCAGCCGCTGGAAGGTGAATTCGAACTGAGCCAGGCCTCGGGCGGCACGCGCTGGCTGCGCCACCAAGTGGTGCCGATCACCGACGGCGTGGCCGTCACCTCGCGCGACATCAGCGTGCGCAAACACGACGAACTGGCGCTGCAGGATAACCGCAGCTTCCTGCAGTCGCTGATCGAGAACTTGCCGGTGCTGGTCTACGTCAAGAGCGCGCGCCCCGACAATTTTGGCCAGATGGAGGTGTGGAACAAGGCCGCCGAAGACATCACCGGTTACCTGGCCGCCGACGTCATCGGCAAGACTGACTGCGTAGCGTTCCCGCCCGACTTCGGCCTGCACGACGCCGACGACGACCGCGCCATCCTGGCCCAGCGCGGCGTCATCGAGCATACTGACAAGCCGCTGCGTCTGCGTGACGGCAGCCTGCGCTACCTGCACGCCGTATCCGTGCCCGTCTTCGACGAGCGCCAGCAGGTCGAGCATATCCTGTGTATCGCCGAGGATATCTCGCGGCGCCGCCAGCAGGAACTGGAATTGCGCCAGAAACAGGCCGAATTGGCTGCCGTCACCGACGCCTCGCCACTGGGACTGGTGCGCCTGGACCGCCAGCGCCGCTGCACCTATGCCAACCGCACCTTCGAAGCGATCACGGGCCTGCCGCGCGCGGCCGCGCTGGGCGCCGGCTGGACCAGCGCGCTGCACCCGGACGATTATCCGCTGATGCACGCGGCGCTGGAGCAGCTCACGCGCAGCCATGCGCCGTTCCAGTCCACCCTGCGCTGCCTGCACCGCGACGGCAAGCTGGTATGGGTTTCCGTGAAGATCGCCCCCATCCTCGTCGACGGCCTGGTCGAAGGCTATGTGGGCAGCCTGGATGACATCACTACCTTGCGCGAATCGGAAGTGGCGCTGCTGGAAAGTGAAGCGCGCCTGCGCACCATCGCCGACACCGTGCCGGCCATGATTGCCTACATCGACGCCGACCAGGTGTACCGATTCCTGAACCTCGCCTACGAACGCGACTTCGGCCTGACGGGCCGGCATGCACTGGGCCTGAGCGTGCGCGACACCATGAACGAGGCACGCTACCGCGCGGTCGCGCCATATATCGAGCGCGTGCTGGCTGGCGAAACGCTGAGCTTCGAGGAAGAAGATGTAAAAGAAGGCATCGAGCGCTGCATGGAAGTGATCTACATCCCGCAAATAGGCGAAGACAAGCTGCAAGTGGCGGGCTTTCACGTGATGCGCCAGGATATCACCGCGCAAAATCGCGAAAAACAGCGCCTGCTGAAACTGGCCCAGGTCGACGCGCTGACGGGCTTGTCGAACCGCGCCGGCTTCCAGCAAAGACTCAGCGACGCCATGCATGCCAGCCGCCAGCAACAGCATTTGATGGCCGTCATGTACCTGGACATCGACCGTTTCAAGTCCGTCAACGACACGCATGGCCATGGCACGGGCGACGCCCTGCTGCGCGCCTTCGCCCAGCGCCTGACGCAGACCATGCGCGCCACCGACGTTGTCGCCCGCCTGGGCGGCGACGAGTTCACCATCATCATGGAACAGATCACCAAGCCAGACGACGCCGCCGTGCTGGCCGAAAAAATCGTCAGCGCCATGCAGCAGCCGTTCGAACTCGATGGCATCAGCGTGCGCATTTCCGCCAGCATCGGCCTGGCCTTCTACCGCGACGAAGACATTTCCCCCGCCGTGCTGCTGCAGCGCGCCGACATGCTCTTGTATCAAGCCAAGCAGGATGGCAAGAATACCTATCGCGCTGGCGTATTGACTACTTGATATAGCCCCTGGCGTATGGCGCCATTCCTGCTATATTGGCGCCTGTCTTCCCTACCATTGCCCCACCATGCGCCTGCTGCACACCTCCGACTGGCATCTGGGCCAGACCCTGCATAACTATGAGCGGGGCTATGAACACCAGCGCTTCCTCGACTGGCTGCTCGCCACCCTCGTGGCCGAACAGGTGGACGTGCTACTGGTGGCGGGCGATGTGTTCGACAACGCCAATCCATCGGCCGCCTCGCAAAAGCAGCTATATGTCTTCTTGCAGCAGGCGCGCGCGCGCCTGCCCGCGCTGCAACTGGTGATCATCGCCGGCAACCACGATTCGGCCGGCCGCCTGGAAGCGCCCGGCCCCCTGCTGGCCGCGCATGGCACGCACGTCATCGGCCATTTGCTGCGCGACGAGGCGGGCCATATCGACCTGGAACGCCTGCTGCTGCCGCTCACCGGCAGCGACGGGCAAGTGCAGGCCTGGTGCCTGGCCGTACCCTTCCTGCGGCCCGGCGACGTGCCGAAACTGCCCGCCGGCGATCCCCAGGACGCCTACCTGGGCGGCATCGCCCTGCTGTACCGCCAACTGACGGACCTGGCGCTGGCGCGCCGCCAGCCTGGCCAGGCCATCATCGCCATGGGCCACTGCCACATGGTGGGCGGCGAAATGTCGAACGACTCCGAACGGCGCATCGTCATCGGCGGCACGGAGATGCTGCCGTCGGGGATCTTTGATGCGGCCATCGCGTATGCGGCGCTGGGCCACCTGCACAAGGCGCAGGCCGTGGGCGGCCACGAGCATATCCGCTACTGCGGCAGCCCGATTCCCCTGTCGTTTGCCGAAGTGAACTACTGCCACCAGGTGCTGTGCCTCGACATCGATGGCGAAGCTTTGCAAGCTGTGCGCGCCATCGACGTGCCGCGCGCCGTGCCCCTGCTGCGCGTGCCGCCGCAACCAGCAGCGATCGACGAAGTGCTGGCGCAGCTGGCCGCCCTCGACGTGCCCGCTGCACCGACTGAAGCGCAGCCCTTCCTGGAAGTGCGCGTGCGCCTGGACGCGCCCGAACCGGGCCTGCGCACGCGCATCGAGACGGCGCTCGACGGCAAGCCCGTGCGCCTGGCCAAAATTGAAACGTCGAGCGCCGCACGCAGCAGCGCGCCGGAAAACATGACCCTCGATCAATTGAGCCAGCTGCAGCCCGACGACATCTTCCGCCGCCTGTACCAGCAAAAATACGCCAGGGAAGCGCCGCCCGAGCTCCTCTCGGCCCTGGCCGAACTGCTGTTGCCCGGCGCCTGACTGCTTTTTGAAAAACCATGAAAATCCTGAAAATCAGCGGTAAAAACCTGGCCTCGCTGGCCGGCGAATTTGAAGTCGACTTCGAACAGGAGCCGCTGGCGTCAAGCGGCCTGTTTGCCATCAGCGGCCCCACGGGCGCGGGCAAGAGCACCCTGCTCGACGCACTGTGCCTGGCCCTGTACGACGCCACGCCGCGCCTGTTGAAAGTGCTGGGACGGGGCAGCGCCCTGCCCGACGTGGGCAAGGAAACCGTCAACGCCCAGGATACGCGCACCCTGCTGCGCCGCGGCACGCCGGATGGTTACGCACAAGTCGATTTCGTCGGCAACGATGGTGCGAGCTACCGCGCGCGCTGGAGCGTGCGCCGCTCGCGCACCAGGGCCGAGGGCGCGCTGCAGGCCACCGCCATGAGCTTGCACCAGCTGCCCGCGCTGCAGCCCATCGGCGGCACCAAGACGGAAGTCAAGGAAGCAATCGAAAAGCGCATCGGCCTGTCGTTCGACCAGTTCACGCGTGCGGTGCTGCTGGCGCAGAACGAATTTTCCACCTTCCTCAAGACGGAAGACAATGAACGGGGCGAATTGCTGGAAACGCTGACGGGCAGCAGCATGTATACGGATATCTCCGTGCGCGCCTTCGAGCGGGCGAAGAAGGAAAAGCAGATCCTCGAACGCCTGGGCGAAAAGCTGGCCGACCAGCGCCCCCTGTCGCCGGAAGAACGGGCCGAAACGGAAGCGCTGGGCATTGCTGCCGAGGCTACCCTGCACAACATCGAGCTGCGCAAGGCCGTGCTGGAACAGCAGCAACGCTGGCACCAGGAGGCGCACAAGCTGCACATCCAGGTGGCGGCGGCGCAAGAGGCGCTGGGCAGCGCAGCGCTTGAGCGCGCGGCTGCCGAAGAGCGCCGCGCGGCGCTGGCACAGTGGGAATTGCTGCAGCCGGCGCACGCCCTGCAGGGCGACGTGACGCGCCTGGCAGCCGACATCGCCGCCACCGGCCCGGCGCTCGAAGCTTCGCGCCTGCATGCCGCGCAAGCCATCGCTGGCGAGACCCAGCAGGCGGCCGCCGTGCAGCAGGCGGCAGCCGCATTGCAGCAGCAGGAAGCGGCGCAGCGCGACGCCACCCCCCTGCTCGATCAGGCCAAGGCGCTCGACGCCGGCATTCAGGCGCACCTGCCTGCGCATCGCCAGGCAAAAGAGGCGGCGCTGGCAGCCGACCTGGCCAACGAGACGGCGCGCAGCGCCCTGCACGCGCTGCAGCAGCGCCAGCAAGCCTTGCACGCGGAGCAGGAAACGGCTCGCCAGTGGCTGGAATCGCAGCGGCACTGGCAGGCGCTGGCCGAATCCTGGCAGTTGTGGGACCAGTTGTTTGCCCAGGCTGGCCAGGCTGCCGCGCAAGCCGATGCTGCCGACGCCAGCGTGGCCCAATCGGCGCAGCTGGTGCGCCAGGCTGGCGAGGCGGCGCGCGCGGCGCAGGAGGCGCTGGCCACCGCCGACGCTACCCTGACGGCGCGCGATACGCAGCGGCGCGAGGCGACGGCCGCCGTGCAAGCCATCGATAGCCAGGGCCTGCAAGAACAGCGCGGCCAGCTGGAAGCGCATGCGCGCATCCTGGCGAGCGCCGAAAAAACCTGGGGCGAACTGGCGCGCCAGCAGCAGGCGCTGGCGCACTGGCAAGCCAAAGCGGTGCAGCTGGCGCAGGCCGCGCAGGCGGAAAGCGCCGCGCTGGCGGCGGAAACGGCCCACACGGCGCTGTTCGAGGCCGGCCTGGCGCAGGCGGAAGCATCGCTAAAAGGTGCCGAGGCGGCGTGCGCAGCCAGCGTGGAGCAACTGCGCGCCAATTTGCAGGACGATCAGCCGTGCCCCGTCTGCGGTGCGCTGGAACACCCGTACAGCCACGCCGACCATGCATTGCAGGCGATGCTGGCCAGCTTGCAGGATCAGGTACAAGCTTGCCGCGCGCAATCGCACGGTAATGTGGAGCGGCTGGCCGCGCACAAGGCGGCGCTGGCCGCGTATGCGCGCGAACAGGCGCAAACGGCGGCGGAACTGGTAGCCCTGCCGTCCGCCATCGCCGCCCTGGACGCGCAATGGCAGCCGCATGCCGCCATCCTGCAATTGCCCTCCGGCGAGCAGCGCACGGACTGGTTCACGCAGCAACTGGCCGCCAATGCGGCGCTCTTGCAGGCAATGGCGCAGCAGGAAACCGCGCTACGCGAGGCCGGCGCACGGCGTGACCAGGCGCAATCGGCGCATGAACTGGCGAGTGCCGGGCACGCGCGCTGGACGGCAGCCGTCTTTGACGCCCAGGCGCGGCTGGCGCAGTTGCAATCGCAGCAGGCGGCCCACGCCGACAAGGGCGAAACGGCGCGCGCCGCGCTCGATGATTTGCTGGCGCAGCTCGATGGTGCGTTTGCCGACACGGAAGGCGCCGAAGGCTGGAAAGACAGCTGGCGCGCCGGCCCGGCCGCCTTCCGCGCAGCGCGCCAGGTGGAAAGCGGGCAATGGCTGAAACAGCACGAGACGCAAGCGGGCCGCAGCCATGCGCTGGCGACGCTGGCGGCGCAGCTGGAAGCGGCCAACGCTGCGGCGCAGAAGGCGCAACAGCAGGCGCACACGGCGCACGCGGCATTTGCCACTCTCGACGCGCGCCTGACAACGCTGCAAACGCAGCGCACGGCGTTATGGGATGGCCAGGCCGTAGCGGATGTGGAACGCACGCTGGCGGCCAATATCGCAGCGGCAAAAGAGCGCCTGGCGCAGCAGCAGGCGGCCGCCCAGACTGCCAGCCAGGAGCGCGCCCGGCTCGATGAAGCCTGCGCACAGCTCTCGCAGCGCCTGGCCGCCCTGCAGCAGCAAGACATCACGGCAGCGGCCGCGCTGCAGGACTGGCTGCGCCAGTTCCAGCTTGCCCATCCCGGGCACGCGCCCGCCACTGCCGAAGATTTGCGCGCGCGCCTGGCCATCCCGCTCGACGCCATGCGCGCCGAACGGGCCGCCCTGCAACTAATCGAGGATCGCCATACGGCCGCCGTTTCCGTGCTGGCCGAGCGCCAGCAACAGCTTGCGCTACACCTGGAACAGCCGCCGGCCGATCTGGAAACGGACCTGGCCGCGCTACAGGCAGCGCTGGAATCGTTGGGCGCCGAGCGCCAGGCAGCCAACCAGGAAGCGACGCGCCTGCGGCTCGCCATCTTTCATGACGACGCCAAACGCCACAGCGCGCAGGCGATGCTGGCGCAGATCGAGGAACAGGCCAGCATCGAACGGCGCTGGGCCAGCCTGAATGACTTGATCGGTTCGGCCGACGGCAAGAAATTTCGCAACTACGCCCAGCAATTCACCCTCGAAGTGCTGCTCGGCTATGCCAACGCGCACCTGAACCACCTGGCGCGCCGCTACCAGCTCGAACGCATCGACAACCCGAACAATCCTTCGCTGGGCCTGATGGTGCGCGACCAGGACATGGGCGGCGAGCTGCGCTCCGTGCACTCGCTGTCGGGCGGCGAATCGTTCCTCGTCTCGCTGGCCCTGGCACTGGGCTTGGCCTCGCTGTCATCGAACCGCGTGCGCGTGGAGTCGCTGTTCATCGATGAAGGCTTCGGCAGCCTGGATACGGAAACCCTGCGCGTGGCCATGGACGCGCTCGACGGCTTGCAAGCCATGGGCCGCAAGGTGGGCGTGATCTCGCATGTGCAGGAAATGACGGAGCGCATCGCCACCAGGATACTCGTGCAGCCCGGTTCCGGCGGCAAGAGCGTGGTGACGGTGCGCTAACGGGTGGCTGGCTCCCGGCCCAGCGTGAGCAGATCCCAGCCCAGTTCGCGGCGGATTTGCTCGGGGTCGGGCGGCGGCCGGCGCTGCGCCAATTCCGCCTTCAACCATTTCCTGACCAATTCCTTGCCAGGCTGTGCCCGCTGTTCCTTGTCACGCTTGTCCATGGTGCTACCTCTTCGATGAATGCCAGACGGCCTTCGTAGTGTCTCAACGTAGTAGACGAGATTCAGTTGACTTCGGCGTGGCGCAGTTGCAACAACGTGTAACGATGGGCGCAGTGGGTTAAAATCGCGGCCTTCGCGTAGACACCGCCTACGCCCCGCAACAGTTCAAGGAAACCCATGAAAGCCGCCCGCAGCCTCACCTTCAAGTGCGAAAAATGTCACAAATCCGTGCAGGTCTACCTGCAAAAAGTCTCCGCCTGCTCGCATATCCAGCCCTACCAGGGCATTTGCGCGTGCGGCGAACTCAAGCGCCACGCCACGGGCCAGGCCGATGCCGTCAAGTCCTACCTGGCGTCGGCCGACGGTAGCTGGTCGCATCATCATTAATTGAATGGCGGGAATGGCCGCCCATCGCGCCATACCGCCCCGAGCGCCTGATACCCGGTCGGGCAGCGACGTATAATAGAAGACGGCCTGCGCAGGCGACCATGCCGCGCGCCCACCTTCTTTCGATTGCATCCCATGTCCGACACTTCTACAAATACCGCCCATCCGCAGATCCACTGGAGCGAAAACGGCGCCGAACAGTGCGCCCGCTGGCGCTCGGAAAGCGGCATGCCGCCACCGAAACGCGTCGTCATCGCCGACGACCGCACGACGGCCGATCAGGCCTACCGCCTGGCCTGCGAAGGCACGGCCATGCTCTGGCGCGGCGACTTCCAGAACGCGCGCCAGCTGCTGCAAGCGCTGGCGCGGCGCGCCGACCACAAGAATGACAAGCCCAGCAAAAAGGCCAACGCCGCCAAGCTGGCCAAACCTGAACCTTCCGCCACGGAAGCGTTCCACCTGCACCGCCAGGCCCAGTCGCAGCGCGCCCGTACGCTGGCCATGCTGCTGCTGCCATTCGATGCCGACTACACGATCCCGCTGCGCCGCGCGCCGGACGTGAAACTGGCCTGCAACGAAGCGTATGGCCGTGGCGAAGAACCGTTCGTCGCTTCCTTGCGCGAGCTGCTGGGCCTGATCGGCGCGCATGAATGGCGCCGCACGGGCGTGGAACTGCCGGCCCTGGGCCAGCGCATCCACCCGCATTACGGCGTGTTCGCGCCGATCCGCAGCGAATATGTGGGCCTGGTGGCCGACGCGCCCCTGCCCGCGCGCGCCAGCCTGGCCTTCGATATCGGCACCGGCACGGGCGTGCTGGCCGCCGTGCTGGCGCAGCGCGGCGTCAAGCGCATCATCGCCACCGACCAGGACCCGCGCGCCCTGTCCTGCGCGCGCGAAAACCTGGCCCGCCTCGATGTGCTCGACAAGGTCGACGTCGTGCAGGCCGACCTGTTCCCCGCTGGCCGCGCGCCGCTGGTGGTGTGCAATCCACCGTGGCTGCCGGCGCGTCCCAGCTCGCCCATCGAATATGCCGTCTACGACCCGGACAGCCGCATGCTGCGCGGCTTCCTCGCCGGCCTGGCCGACCACCTGGAACCGGCCGGCGAAGGCTGGCTGATCCTGTCCGACCTGGCCGAGCACCTGGGCCTGCGCCCGCGTGCGCAATTGCTGGAATGGATCACGCAAGCGGGCTTGAAGGTCGTTGACCGCCTGGACGTGAAACCCACGCACCCGCGCGCACAGGACGCCAGCGACAGCCTGCACGCGGCCCGCTCAAAGGAAGTCACCTCGCTGTGGCGCCTGGCGGCAGCCTGATGCAGGGTTTGCTGCAAGCCCATTGCGCATTGCAGCAAACCGCGCTATAATTCGTCTGCGGGGTGGAGCAGTCTGGCAGCTCGTCGGGCTCATAACCCGAAGGTCACAGGTTCAAATCCTGTCCCCGCAACCAATACATAAAAGCCGCTGATTCTTGAAAAAGAGTCAGCGGCTTTTTCTATTGCGGCGCAACACACTCAAGCCCTGCCCAAGACCTGCATGCAAGCTAAATGCCATCCGCCATTACGCAACGCCACAAACTAGTATATAATTCTCCTGCGGGGTGGAGCAGTCTGGCAGCTCGTCGGGCTCATAACCCGAAGGTCACAGGTTCAAATCCTGTCCCCGCAACCAATACATAAAAACCGCTGATTCCTGCAAGGGACTCAGCGGTTTTTTCATTCCAGGCCACCCAGCGCAATTACACTGCGCCGGTCGCCCTGATCTGCCTGGCTGCGGCATGCAAACTGGCTGCCACGCGTTCCAGCTTGTCGGCCCCTGCCGTTTCGGTCAAGGCGGCAAACGCGCTGATATGAAAAGTGGCCACCATCGCCGGGGACACCTCCAACTCCAGCGCAGCCTTGCTCAACTCGGTCGACGCCTCGAGATAAGGGGCACTGCCCGCTTCGAACGCCTGCTTCGTTTCGAGCAATTCCTGCCCACCCTCCGCCCTGGCCAGGCAATCATCGACCTTTTGCTGGAAGGCCGGCAGCGTATCGCGCACCGGGCCCGGTTCAGGCGCTGGCTCGGGCGCCGGCTCCACTGGCGCAGGCGCCGCCTCGGCAGCTTCCTTGCTGCCATTAGTGGCCATGTCGCGCAAGGTGAGCCAGCGTTCGACGGCCAGAAAATCGGCAAATGGCTCTGCCACCTTCGGATTCATCAGCCAGACTTCGCCCGTGCGCCAGTCTATCCTGGCGCCGCGTTCATTTCTCGCCAACAAAATATCCTTGCCGCCGCCCACGTTTGACACGCGGCCGATGTCGAGCCAGTTCATCAATTCCGCCTGGCGCGACATCGCGTTCACCCGATGAAAGTAGCCCAACCATAAAAATCTGGCGATCAGGATAACCAGGGCACCGCCAACCATCCACATCATTTTTCGCTCCGCACCACATCGACAGCACACATTTTCTCACATGAAAGCTTACCCATAGGAAACTTCAAGTCTCTTGGCCTGAAGATGGCAATTCGCCACCTTGGCGCCAGTCGCATTTCCACAACGCCCATCGACGCCAGCAAGCCGTTCTGACGCCAGGAAAGACGTCATGGGGGCGGCAGGCGAATATTTCACAGCAAGCAAGGGCCGGTGATACAATTTTCCCGCTTCACGGGCAGCCGCCATTGCCCGTGCCCACAGAGACACCCAAGGAGAATGTGTGAAGGACCTCGCCCCCGCCCTGCCAGCCAATCCGGCCGACCAACCCGCCAATCCCTCGCGCCGGCGTATTTTCCAGGCTGCTTCCGCAGTCGGCCTGGCCGCCAGCCTGCCGGCGCTGGCCGACGCCGCGCCAGCCAAAAAGACCATCGCCAAGGGTTCGCTCGACGCGAAACTCAAGGCGCATGTCAAGAACGTGGTGGTGATCTACCTGGAAAACCGCAGCTTCAACAACCTGTTCGCCAACTTCCCCGGCACCAGCGCGCCCCTGTCCGCCGTCACGGCTGAACAGGCGCAGCAGATGGACCGCGACGGCAAGGTGCTGGCCACTCTGCCGAAAATCTGGGGCGGCCTGGTGCCGAACCAGCAGAATATCGGCGGCACCGACTACCTGATCAAGGAAGAGCAGATTTCGGGTCTGCCAAATGCGCCCTACAAATTGAGCGACGCGGCCGGCAAGCCGCTGCCCGAGAGCATCATCACGCGCGACCTGGTGCACCGCTTCTATAACAACCAGATGCAGATCAACGGCGGCAAGAACGACGGCTTTGCCGCGTGGGCCGACAGCGGCGGCCTGGTCATGGGCCATTACGGCGAAACGTCGAAAAACCTGAACCTGTGGCAGATCGCCGAACAGTACACCCTGTGCGACAACTTCTTCATGGCGGCCTTCGGCGGCTCCTACATGAACCACCAGTTCCTCGTCACGGGCCGCGCCAACGAATACTTCAACGCGCTTGACACGGCAGCGAAGAAAAAGATCGCCGTGCTGGCCGACGGCCCGCAAGGCGTGCGCCTGGCCATTTCGCCCGAGTGCCCGGCCTCGGCGCTGGACGGCAAGCCGAAATACGTCAACGACGGCGCCATCACGCCGGACGGCTACGTGGTCAACACCATGGCGCCGCCGTATCAACCAAGCTACATCCGTCCCGCCTACGATGGCGACCCGCTGCACGCCGACCCGGCCGACGCCAACACCCTGCCGCCGCAAACCTACGACACCATCGGCGACCTGCTGTCGCGCAAAGGCGTCAGCTGGGCGTGGTATGGCGGCGGCTGGCAAGCGGCGCTCGAGCACAAGGGCGGCGGCAGCAAGCCGAATTTCCAGTTCCACCACCAGCCGCTGAACTACTTCAAGCAGTTCGCCCCGGGAACGGCAGCGCGCGCCGAGCACTTGCGCGATGGCGGTACGGGCGACAGCCCGATTTCGAACAAATTTCTCGCCGCTGCGGTGGCGGGCAAGCTGCCGGCCGTGACCTTCTACAAGCCGCAAGGTAATTTGAATCTGCACGCCGGCTACTCGGATATCGAGTCGGGCGACCAGCACGTGGCCAACATCATTCAGCACTTGAAGGAGTCGCCGCAGTGGAAAGACATGATCGTGGTGATCACGTTTGACGAAAACGGCGGCTGGTGGGATCACGTGGCGCCCCCCAAGGGCGACCGCTGGGGTCCGGGCACGCGCATTCCCGCCATCATCGTCTCGCCGTACGCGAAGAAAGGCGCGGTCGACAACAACTACTACGACACGACCTCGATCCTGCGCCTGATCACGCGCCTGCACGACCTGCCGCTGCTCGAAGGCTTGAAAGGGCGCAACGACGCGTTTGCGGCGCGCGGCGCGCTGCCGCCCGGCGACCTGACGGGCGCCCTGAGCTTCCGCTGACAGAACAACGGCGCCTCCCACAATGCGGCACGCGTGTGATACACTGCGTGCCGCACTTAAATCCGCAGGACAAGTTTTCCTGACGGTTGTTACAACAATGAGCCCGACTCCAGTAGCCGGGCTTTTGTTTTGTGGACGAAGCGTACAGAGTATTCACATAGCGGACAGTTTTTGCCCGCTCCCCGGCGCCGTTTTTTTTGCTGCCGGGGGCCAGAGGTTCAGAAATGAGAGACAAAAAAGACAACGCCACTATCGACTTGCCCGGTTTCGGCCCGCCGCCGGCCCTGCCCGAGCAGGATGCCGGGCAGGACCCCGCACATACGCGCCGCGTGCGCGTGCGCAAGGTAGCTTTGAAGCAGGTGCAGCTTGAATTGCTGGAGCCGACCGATGCCACGGGCTTGCCCGTCTGGACGCGCGACGCCGGACTCGATCTGAGCGGCTTGCCCATCTGGGCGCCCGATAATTAACACCCCACGCCGGCGGCCGTTTGCCGCCAGCTCCACACCACCATCCGCACAAGGGCGTAGAACGCCTGTAGACTGTGCCCATTCACCCGCTTTTTACCCGGTCCCGCCCTCTATGAACACCACCTCTGCCACCACTGACACTTCCTTCGCCAGCCTGCCGCTGACACCTGCCTTCCTGGCCAACCTTGATACGCTCGGCTACCACGAGATGACCACCATCCAGGCGCAAAGCCTGCCGGCGGTGCTCGATGGCCGCGACCTGATCGCCCAGGCCAAGACGGGCAGCGGCAAGACGGCTGCCTTCGGCATCGGCATCCTGCACAAGCTCAATCCGGCCTGGTTTGCCGTACAAGGCCTGGTGCTGTGCCCCACGCGCGAGCTGGCCGACCAGGTGGCCAATGAACTGCGCCGCCTGGCCCGCGCGGCTGGCAACATCAAGATCCTGACGCTGACGGGCGGCGCGCCGATGCGCCCGCAAATCGCTTCGCTGGAGCACGGCGCCCACATCGTCGTCGGCACGCCGGGCCGCATGCGCGACCATCTGGGCCGCGGCACCATCAATCTGAGCCATGTGCAAACGCTGGTGCTCGATGAAGCCGACCGCATGACGGACATGGGCTTTTACGAGGAAATCGCCGGCATCGTCAGCGCCTGCCCGGCGCGCCGCCAAACCTTGCTGTTCTCGGCCACGTACCCGGAAGATATTCGCCGCGCCACCGCCTCCTTCCTCGTCAATCCGCTGGAAGTGACGGTCGAAGCGCAGCACAACAACGACAAGATCGAGCAGCGTTTCTATGAAATCGGCTTCGACGAGCGCAATGGCGCCGTCGGCAAGCTGCTGAAACACTTCAAGCCGGAATCGACCCTGGCCTTCTGCAACACCAAGGTGCATTGCCGCGAGCTGGCCGAAGAACTGCGCCAGCAAGGCTTTTCCGCGCTGGCCCTGTACGGCGAGCTGGAACAGCGCGAGCGCGATGAAATCCTGGTGCTGTTCGCCAACCGCAGCTGCTCCGTGCTGGTGGCCACCGACGTCGCCGCGCGCGGCCTGGATATTTCCGACCTGGGCGCCGTGATCAACGTCGACGTGTCGAAAGACACGGAAGTACACATCCACCGCATCGGCCGCACGGGCCGCGGCAGCAAGAAGGGCCTGGCCCTGTCGCTGTGCGCGCCGAACGAGAAAAAATGGGTCAAGCTGATCGAGCAGTACCAGAATAGCGCCGCCGAATGGCACGACATGAAGGAACTGCCTGAAGACGACGGGATTGAGGCGCTGCCGGCACCAATGGTCACCCTGTGCATCATGGGCGGCAAGAAAGACAAGCTGCGTCCGGGCGACTTGCTGGGCGCGCTGACGGGCGACGCCGGCCTCACCAAGGAGCAAGTGGGCAAGATCAACGTGTTCGAATTCATGACCTATGTGGCCATTGATCGCACGGTGGCCGAGGCGGCCTTCAAGCGCCTGAGCAACGGCAACCCGCTGGGCCGCGACTTTGGCAACATCAAGGGCCGCAGTTTCAAGATGCGCTTTATCGAAGCCTGATGCTGATGCCGATGCCGTTGCAGATCGGATGACGTTGCGCTAATCCAAACTGCGTGCCCTCGGCCCCTGCGCCGTATCGTCAATCTCAAAACCCGCTCCACGCACCAAGCCGCGCAAGGTATCGGCGTCGCCCCAGCGACGTTCCTTGCGGGCGGCTTCGCGCTGCGCCATCCAGGCCAGCACTGCGTCGGGCAGCACCTCCACCACGGGGAACCACTCGCCCAACCGCAAACCCAGCGCAGCATCGAAGCGCAGCATCGTCGTCTTCTTGACGCCATCGGGCAGAGCGCTTTTCAGCAGCTCCCAGGCCTCGGCCAGCGCGCGCGGGTAGTTCAGGTCATCGTTGATCTGTGCCGCAAAGCGCGCCAGCCAGGCGGTATCGGCATCGCCTTCCGCTTCGCCCAGCCCGTGCACCGTGCTGCGCAGGCGCGCCAGGCCGCTGGCGGCAGCACGCAAGGCCTCGTCCGTAAAATTGAGGCTGCTGCGGTAATGGGCGCCCAGGCATAGGTAGCGGTAGGCCAGCGGATCTATGCCCTGCTCCACCAGGCTATGCAGGCGCAAGAAATCACCCGAAGATTTTGACATCTTCGCCTCCTGCGTCTTCAAAAAGGCACCATGCAGCCAGAAATTGGCCAGGCGCGTGCCGTGGCGCGCCTGCGTCTGCGCAATCTCGTTGCTGTGGTGGACGGCCACGTGGTCTTCGCCACCGCAATGGATGTCGAAGTAGGCGCCGAGGTGCTTTTCCGCCATGGCCGAGCACTCGATATGCCAACCGGGGAAACCCAGGCCCCAGGGACTGTCCCACTCCATCTGCCGCTGTCCGGGCACGCCACTCAATTTCCATAGCGCGAAGTCGCAGGGATCGCGCTTGTCGCCCAGCGCCACCCTTTTCCCCGCCTGCAGGCCGTCACGTTTCAAGCGCGCCAGTTTTCCGTAACCGTCCTGGCGCGTGGTGTCGAAATAAATGCCGTCACCCGTGCGGTAGGTATAGCCCTTCGCTTCCAGGTCGCCGATGAAGGCAATCTGTTCGGCAATATGCTCGGTGGCGCGGCACCAGACGGTGGGCGGCAGGATATTGAGCTGGTGCAAATCGCTTTCAAAGGCGCGCGTAAATTCGGCCGCGATGTCCCAGGCCGACTTGCCGCTGCGCCGGCTCCTCGCTTCGACCTTGTCGTCGCCACTGTCCGCGTCCGACGTCAGATGGCCCACGTCCGTGATATTCATCACGTGGCGCACCTGCAAGCCATTGAACTCCAGCGCGCGGCGCAAGCCGTCGACGAACAGATAGGTGCGCAGGTTGCCAATATGCGCGTAATCGTAGACGGTGGGGCCGCAGGCGTACAGGCCCGCCTTGCCTGCGGCGATGGGTGCAAACGGGCGCAGGCTGCGGCTATACGTATCGTACAAATGGAGTGTCATGCTGGTCCTTCTGGAGCGCCGCGGAAAAAGAAAATGGCCACAGGTTTTTCAACACTGTGGCCATCGGAATGAGGAATGAAAACTTATCGGCGCAAGGCCGCATCCTCTCGGGGCCAGGCGCACGGACACAGCGCAGCAGCGGCGCCGGATGTAAATACTGGAAGGAGGATGGAAGTGATCATGGGGAGAATATCGCATGCGCTTTGGCGAGCCGTCAAGCCCGCCGGTGCGCCTGGCTTACTTTTTCGACTGCTCGATATGCGGCAGCAACACCGTCAGGATGCCCAGCAGTGGCAGATACGAGCATATCTTGTAGACGTAGGCGATACCCGACACATCGGCCAGGTGGCCCATGGCGGCGGCCGCGATGCCGGACACGCCGAACATCAGGCCAAAGAAAATCCCCGCGATCATGCCAACTTTTCCCGGCACCAGTTCTTGCGCAAAGACAACGATGGCGGAAAAAGCCGACGAAATCACGAAACCGATGATCACCGTCAATACGGCCGTCCAGAACAGGTCGACATACGGCAGCAGCAAGGTAAAAGGCGCCGCGCCCAGGATGGAAATCCAGATCACGCGCTTGCGGCCGATGCGGTCGCCAATCGGGCCGCCCATGAAGGTGCCGGCCGCCACGGCAGCGAGGAAGAGGAATAAATACAGCTGCGCCAAACCGATCGACAGGTGGAATTTGTCGATCAGGTAAAACGTGTAATAGCTCGACAGGCTGGCCATGTAGATGTATTTGGAAAACACCAGCAAGGCCAGCACGCCCAGTGCTTTCAACACCTTGTTGCGCGACAAGTTCGGCCCGTGGCCGCCCGCCTTCGGCTTGAAACTGGCCAGGTGGCCGCTATACCAGCGGCTGACGCTGTAGAGTACGCCGATGGCCAGCACTGCCAACAGACTGAACCAGGCAATATTGCCCTGGCCACGGCCGACGATGACGACGGCCGCCAACAGCGGCCCCAGGGCGGAGCCGACATTGCCGCCCACCTGGAACAGCGACTGGGCAAAGCCGTAGCGCCCGCCCGACGCCATGCGTGCCACGCGCGAGGCTTCCGGGTGGAAGGTCGAGGAACCGACGCCGATCAGGCCCGCAGCGATCAGCAGGGTCGGGAAGGTCGAGACGACGGACAGCATCAGCACGCCGGCGAGGGTAAAGCACATGCCGATCGGCAACAAGAACGGCAGCGGACGGCGGTCCGTGTACAAGCCGATCCACGGCTGCAACAGCGAAGCGGTGCACTGGAACGTCAGGGTTATAAGGCCGACCTGGGTAAAACTGAGTGAAAACTCGGCTTTCAGCATCGGATAAATCGACGGCAGCAATGCCTGGATCAAGTCATTGAGCAAATGCACGAAGGCGACGGCGCCCAGGATGTGCATGGCCAGACCAGATTGTTGTTGGGAATGATGAATCGAGGGTGCTGCCGGTGTGGGCGTGGCCAATGGGGCCGCAGGTGTGATGGTGGTGTGCATGGTTCATCCGCAATGATCGGGCCGGACAGGCGGTCCCGCAAAGAAAGCAGTATAGTATGGGCACTGAACTGCCAACTTCCAATAATCGTCGCGTAAGTGACAACTCGGTGACGAACTCAGCAACCAGCACATGCATAGCAACCATCCTGCCCTGGCCGACCCGGACGGCATGCCCTTCAGCCGCAGCACCAATGCGCATGACTACCAGCACGTGCCGCGCCCCGTGACGGCCATGTCCAAGCAATATCAGGCGGGCAACATCACACCGCCGCACAGCCATGTCCGCGCCCAATTGCTGTATGCCACAGAGGGCGTGATGCGCGTCACCACCGAGCATGGGGTGTGGATGCTGCCGCCCCGGCGCGCCCTGCTCATCCCCGTGGGCATCCTGCATGAAGTGCACATCCTGAGCGAACTGAGCATGCGCACCGTGTACATTGAAGCCGGGGTCGCCGCCATTTTCGGTCTCGATTGCAAGGTGCTGGAAGTGAGCCGGCTGCTGCGCGAACTGATCCTGGCCTTGCTGGCCGAGCCCGTCGAATATGCGCTGGCCGGACGCGGCGACTGGCTGGCACATTTGATCCTGTCGGAACTGACGGGCGCCGATACCGTGCCCATCGCCATCCCCTGGCCACGCGACCGGCGCCTAGTGGCGGTCTGCTCGGCCATCATGGACGCGCCCGGCAGCCGGCGCAGCATCGAAGACTGGGCCCACGATGTGGGCGCCAGCGCGCGCACCCTGATCCGTTTGTTCCCGAAGGAAACCGGCTTGCATTACCGGCAATGGCTGCAGCAAGTCCACCTGGCCGAAGCATTTTGCCGCCTGGACCGGGGCGAAGGCGTGGCCGCCATCGCTTATGCGCTCGGCTACGCCAGCCCCAGCGCCTTCAGCGCCATGTTCCGCCGCATTCTGGGGCGCACGCCGCAGCACTACCTGAGCGAATGGCGCGCCGCCGAGTAAACGGCGGCCCGCAGGCCAGATAATTTTTATCGCACCGGCCGGCGCATGTATTTTTCAGGCGCATCCAATGGGGCGAAGCCAAAACGGGCGTACAGGGCGTGCGCATCCGCTGTGCCCAGCAATCAGTTCTTGCTCAGCATGTCGGCTTCGGCGATGCTGGGATCGCCGAAGTAGACCGTACGCGCGCCGCCCTTGCCATCGCTGCCGACATACACGCCAGTCATGCGGCGGTCGGCCGGATCGTACAGGATGGTGTAGTGGTGGCCGCAATTGTGCGGTTCGCAGACGCTGCTCAGCAGGCGCGCCTTGCCGTCGATCTCGACGGGCTTGAATGGCGTCGTCACGCCGTTCGGCACCCAGCGCTGCCGCTTCAGGCCGGCCTTTTTGAGCGCCACGTTGAAGGCGCTGCGAAAGGCGTAGTCAGCCTGGTAGACTTCGGGGAAATACGGGCAAGTCGAATTGCCGTCACAACTTTGCGCCTGCTCAATGAGCGACAAGCTGGGCCTGCGCGCCTGGGCCGGCATGGTGGAAAGCATCACGGCGGCACTCATGCACAGCAATAAACGCAGGGGCATGACATCTCCTAAAAGCAACAAAATGAAGTGAACAGCAGGGCGCAATGGCATGCCTGTCCTGGTGCTGCATCAAGGCGAACAGCGGATGCCCACCTGGCCGTTGACCTTGCCTTCTGGCCAATCCGTCTCGCGCCAGCGGTACACCCCGGGCGCGACGATGATCAGTTGCCATTCCACCAGTTTGCCATGCGCATTCTGGCGGGTTTCATTGTCATAGCGCAACGTCAGGCTGCGTTCCGTTTCTGCCACCACCGTCGCGGCAAAGCGGTTGGTTTCGCCCAGCTTGCTTTTCCAGATTCGGTCATTGAAGATTGCCAAACGTGAATGATCATCAGACAGCTGCATGCGCGTAAAATGCCGCGCCTGATCGCAAACGCTGTTGGTATTGAAGCTATCAGACCAGCTGCCGGACAGGTGCGTGACATCAAAAGAAGTGGTCGCGGCAGTCACGGCCGCACTCAGCAGCAAAGTTGCAAGCATAAGATATCAAAAATGGCTAAAAGGAAAGAAAATGTCATTCTCGATGGCAATGCCGACGTGCGCCGGTGTAATGTCGCCTGCTCATATATGCGCTTTTGCCTGACATTGACGGCGCTGCATGGCACCTCCAGGGAACTTCAATGTGTCTAACGCAACAATGCGCTAGCCATAGCATAGCAGCCCTTGCAACTCAATTGTTGTTAAAGGTAATTATTTTTTAAGCAAAAAAACGCTGCCCGAAGGCAGCGTTTCTTGATGATCAACAACTGGGGCAAGCCAGTCCGGCGTTTGCCGGGCCTTGCGTGCAGCGCAGTGTGGCGATCTTTTAGTTGCGTACGACACGCTTGTATTCGTTGGTACGGGTGTCGATTTCGATGACGTCGTCTTGCGCAACGAACAACGGCACTTGCACGATGTGGCGGTGTGCGTCGATGGCGTTTTCGATCTTGGCTTCTTTCAGGACGTTGCCCGACGTGTTGCCCTTGACTGCAGGCTCCGAGTACACCACTTGACGGGCGATGGTCGTAGGCAGTTCAACGGAGATGGCTTTGCCGTCGTAGAAAATGGCTTCGCATTCCATGCCATCCTTCAGGTAATGCAGTGCATCGCCCAGGTTTTCTTCTTCGATTTCATACTGGTTGTACTCGGTGTCCATGAAAACGAACAGCGGGTCAGCGAAGTACGAGTAGGTCACTGGCTTTTTGTCCAGAACAACAACGTCGAACTTGTCGTCGCCGCGGAACACGTTTTCCATCGGAGTGTTCGTCAGAAGATTTTTCATCTTCCATTTGTAGGTGAAGCCCGTGCGGCTCGAACCGTTGACATCAGAACGCAACACGATCATTGGTTTGCTGTCGACCATGATGATATTGCCAACACGAATTTCTTTTGCGGGTTTCATAGGAATGTACGTAAAAAGTGGGTTGCATGAAGACCATCTGCCGCCTGGGTGCCATCAGCGCCGCAAGCTTGCGTTTGATCGGTTAAAAATACGTTAGAAATAACCGGGCATTTTACCTTAATTTTTGGCAAGCGCCTATCTCGTCTCGCTGGCAAACGCCAGCAAGTTACTTGCCAGATCGCCATGCGCATGCATCTGCTGCCGCCAATCCTGCGCGCGCGCGCTGATTCGGCGCATATCGGCTTGCAATGCGGGCCACAGCGCCGTCCAGGGCAAGGCGTCCGCATCGGCACCATTCCAGGCCAGCGCCGCCTGCAGCAGGCTATCAATCACGCCATCCGCGTCAAACGCATAGCGCTGCAGAAAGGCACGCAGCTTGACGTGATGCAAGTTTTCATCCTGCAAATAAATATGCCAGAGGAATGGCTTACCCGCCCACTGTGCGCGCACGAATGAATCCTCGCCGCGCACCAGGTTTATGTCGCAGGCCCATAGCAGGCGGTCGTAATCGTCTTGCGGCACGAAAGGCAGCACCCGCAAGGTGAGCGCACCGCGCGTGCGCGATGCACCTGCCACCGCTGCATCATCGCCGATAAATCCTTGAACGGCATCGAACGCGACTCCTTCCGGCACCAAACATACCACCGGCTCACTAACCTGCTGCCAGGCGGCGAACAACTCGGCAACAGGGGCCGATGGATAGCAGAACAGCGACACTTTCAATGCAGAAACTTCTGCTGGCGTCACGCCGAATCGCCCCAGGAACGCCGCCATGGCAACTGCGTCGGCCTGGAAGGCCAACCGCTTCTCATCGAGCGCCGCCTCGCGCAGCAAGCCGCCCGTTTTACGCGTGAAACCCGGGAAGAAGAAATGCTTGGTCATGCCGTGGCGCGGCGATGGCAGCGCATGGCAACCCTCGACCCACTCTTCGGCCGTCAAACCCTCCAGGTTCAACCAGGCGGGGTGCGGCGCACATTGCGCCATGGCGGCAATGTAGCCGGGCGGAATGTCGCAGGCAAAAAACTCGATGACGATGTCGGCGATATCAGCGGGCGCGAACACGCCGTCCTGGTCGCGCCAGTGGCGCACCGTGACGCCGGACGCCTGCTGCACTTCGGCAGACACGTCGATGCCCGGGCAGATGCGCTTGAAACTGGGCAACTCATCCACCCACAAGGTGACAGCCACGCCGTGCTCGCCGTGCAACTGACGCGCCAGACGCCAGCAAATGCCGATATCGCCGTAGTTATCGACAACTTTGCAGAAGATAGCCAGAGATGGAGGGCGGTCGTTAGGTAGCGGCATGAGGTGAGCGTGAAAAGATGAGCAAAATTGATCGCCGGCCAATAACAAAAAAGCCGCGCTGTTACCAGGCGGCTTTTTGTTGGCTGATGCAGCCGGTCTGGCGTCCCCAAGGGGATTCGAACCCCTGTACTCACCGTGAAAGGGTGATGTCCTAGGCCTCTAGACGATGGGGACAGAAAATCTGTCCAGGATGCGCTGTTCTGCATCCCGACCTTGTTTTACTACTTGCGAATCTGGCGTCCCCAAGGGGATTCGAACCCCTGTACTCACCGTGAAAGGGTGATGTCCTAGGCCTCTAGACGATGGGGACAGAAATCTGTCCTGAATGCCCGACTGCGCATCCTGACCCGGCACTACAGCAATGTTGCAGAAACAAAAAAAGCCTGACTTGTCAGGCCCATTCAGCACTGCAGCATTACTTTGCAACTAAAAATCCTGGCGTCCCCAAGGGGATTCGAACCCCTGTACTCACCGTGAAAGGGTGATGTCCTAGGCCTCTAGACGATGGGGACCTGTGCTGGCTTTACTCTCAGCGGACTCTTCGCTGAAGGCCTTGCTTAGCCCCTCAAAAAAGCGTGCGCGAAGTTTAACACGAAGCGATTCACGAAATCAACTGCTACCCCTCTTATTTTCCATCTTATTTCACCGCCCCGCCCCATGACACTGCTGGCGACGGCAAGTTACCGCAATAGCTGACAGACCGGGGCACCCATCCATCCACCGAGGCGCCAACGACGCCGCGACGCTCGCCCGCTATCGCAAATTTCCGCAGTGCCGATGCAGCTGGCAGCAGCCAAGCCGCCGCCCAGACACCCAGGCGACACCTTACAGAGGCCGCTCCAGCCCTTGCTCATGCCCATGCTCATGCTCATGCGCGTGACAATTTGCGCTCTTTCCTGTGTTTCATTGACGCATACTGACCCAGTTGCAAAATGACCAAAAAACAGCACAAGCACTGAGCCGCACAAATACGCTTGCCCTGATAAATATTAAGCAAGGTAACTCCATGGAAAAGAAAATTGCTGCCGAATTAATGCAAGAAGCACTTAAGCTAAGTGCTCAGCTGAACGTGATCATTCACAAGATCCAGGAAATAACACCTGAGTCCGACCGCAAAGCGTTTGACACGCACATGGGACCAATGATGGCAGCATGTGACGAGCATCTTTTTCGCCCCATATTAAGACACTATCCAGACCTGGAGCCGCACGGGTAACGAGGCGTCGACACGACACAGAAATGGAAGGTGGAAGGTGCGCTAAAAGCCAGCTTTTTTAATGCCTGGCATGGGCAACCGCCTCGTCAACAGCTTTGCAGCGATAGGCGCTTGACTCTTGCAAGCCGCGCAAGCGCGCCAGGAGCTTAACCACACTCCCAGAGCGATATGGCGAATAATTCGTGGACGTAAAAAAAGTCGCTCAAAGGCGACTTTAATTTATATCGTGATTTCTGCGCTATTGGTGGAGGTTGGCGGGAGCTAACCGCTGACCTCTTGCATGCCATGCAAGCGCGCTAACAGCTCAGCCAAACCTCCCTAGGGAGAAGAAACCATTAGCGCAACAAAAAAAGCCGCCCAAGGCGACTTTAATTTATCTCGTGATTTCTGCGCTGTTGGTGGAGGTAAGCGGGATCGAACCGCTGACCTCTTGCATGCCATGCAAGCGCTCTCCCAGCTGAGCTATACCCCCCGGGCGCAGAAACACTGCTACTTCTTTACTACAAACACCAGACTGAACTGGCGTCCCCAAGGGGATTCGAACCCCTGTACTCACCGTGAAAGGGTGATGTCCTAGGCCTCTAGACGATGGGGACCTGGAAACTACAGTTTGCTACTTTACTTCTGCACTGTTGGTGGAGGTAAGCGGGATCGAACCGCTGACCTCTTGCATGCCATGCAAGCGCTCTCCCAGCTGAGCTATACCCCCCGGGCGCAGAAATAATAAAAGCCGCACTTGGCGACTTTTGTTCCACTACTTGCTTTCCATTCAGAACCAGTTTTCACCGAGCTGAACTTACAACAATCAGTACAAACAACTGCCACTACTTTAACACAAAACCTGGCGTCCCCAAGGGGATTCGAACCCCTGTACTCACCGTGAAAGGGTGATGTCCTAGGCCTCTAGACGATGGGGACCGCGGAACTTCCGTGCTACAACTGCACCACTTCAACGACTAACAAAACCTGACTGCGATCTTGTTGCTGGTGGAGGTAAGCGGGATCGAACCGCTGACCTCTTGCATGCCATGCAAGCGCTCTCCCAGCTGAGCTATACCCCCGTTGGTGCAGAAACAAGAGTATAGCAAAGAAGTTTCACTCTGCAAATACCCTTTTGCGGCGATACGCAACTTTTCATAGGGGGAATCTTCTGCACCCTATTTACCAAGCTATTCAGCGTTGATGATTACAGCCACTTTGCCAGGCGCGCCAGCACGCTCTCGCGGCCGAAAACCACCACCACCTGATCGATGGCAGGCGTCTGCAACTGGCCCGTCAAGATCAAACGCAAAGGCATGGCCAGCAGCGGCATCTTGATGGTGTTCGCCGCCAGCACTTCCTTGATCATGGCGGCGACGGCTTCCTTGCTCCACTCCACCGTGGCGATGCGCTCGGCGAATTGCGCCAGCACAGGCTTGATCGCGTCCGTGATGTGCTGCTCGACCAAGGCCGCTTCCGGTTGCGGCTCGCGGAAGAACAGCATCGAGGCGGCCGCCAGTTCATTGACCGTGTTGGCGCGCTCTTTCATCATGCCCAGCACCAGCGCCAAGTCCGGCGCGCCTTCGAAGACGGCGCCCGCCTCCAGCATTTGCGCTCTGGCCAGGTCAGCCAGGCGGGTGTTGTCGGCCTGCTTGATGTACTGGTTATTGAGCCACTTGAGCTTTTCCAGGTCGAACTGCGCGGCCGACTTGGTCAGGTGGTCGAGGTTGAACCACTCGCAGAACTGCTCCACCGAAAACACTTCATCGTCGCCGTGACTCCAGCCCAGGCGCGCCAGGTAGTTCAGCATCGACTCCGGCAGGAAGCCCTGCGCCGGGTAATCCATGACGCTGACGGCATCGCGGCGCTTGGACATCTTCTGGCCATCCGAACCGAGGATCATCGGCAGGTGGCCGTACAGCGGCAGCGGTGCGCCGATGGCGCGCAGGATGTTGATCTGGCGCGGCGTATTGTTGACGTGATCATCGCCGCGCAGCACGTGCGTGATACCCATGTCCCAGTCATCGACGGCGACGCAGAAGTTATACGTCGGCGTACCGTCCGGACGGGCGATCACCAGGTCATCGAGCTCGCGGTTCGAAATCGTGATGGCGCCCTTGACGACGTCAATCCAGGTGACGTCGCCATCGAGCGGATTCTTGAAGCGCACGACGGGCTTGCGCTCGGCGGGGATGGCCGGCAGGGTCTTGCCCGGCTCCGGACGCCAGGTGCCGTCGTAGCGTGGCTTCTCGCCGGCGGCGCGCATGCGCTCGCGCATCGCTTCGACTTCATCTGGCGAGGAGTAGCAATGGTAGGCAGTACCAACAGCGAGCATCTGCGCCACGACTTCGCGGTAGCGGCCCATGCGGGCCATCTGATAAAACGGGCCTTCGTCGTGGTCCAGGCCCAGCCATTGCATGCCTTCGATGATGGCTTGCACGGCTTCCGGCGTCGATCGTTCCACATCCGTGTCTTCGATGCGCAGCACGAAGGTGCCGCCGAAGTGACGGGCAAAAGCCCAGCTGTACAAAGCGGTGCGGGCGCCGCCCAGGTGAAGATAGCCGGTCGGGCTGGGAGCAAAACGGGTACGGACGGGAGTGGCGGAAGCTGTGGTCATCGAAGTAATCAGGCTTAAATTAAGAAAACACCATTTTACTACCTAAGCAAACCCCCAAGGCAAACCCCGGCCCTTGAAGGGTTTGCTTTTACAATACCTGCAAGCGCCGTTTTACCTCGTCCGCCTGCGCATGCAGTGCGCGCTCGAACAGGGCCACCAGCTGCGACAGGGGGCGATGCAAAGGCCTGACCAGATTCACGGTAAACGGCAGCGACACGCTGAAACGCCGGATCTGCAAGCCCTGCCCCGCAAAATCGAGGGCCGTGAGCGGGTTGACGATAGCCAGCCCGACGCCTTCGCGCACCATGGCACACACGGAGGCGGCGCTGTGCGTATCGAGCGCCATGCGCCGCTCCACGCCTGCTTGCGCAAAAATGGCATCGATCTGCTGCCGGTACGGGTCGACGGCGGCCAGGCTGATGAAAGGCTGGCCCACAAAATCGACCGGCTCCAGCACGGCTTTCGCCGCCAGCCGATGGCCATCGGGCAGCACGCACACCTCATCGACCGACATCAGCACGTCAAACACGGTGCCCGGCGGCGCACTGCCCACTTCCGTCAGCCCGATGTCATGGCGCTGCGCCGACAGCCACTCTTCGAGCAGCGGCGACTCCTGCGGCGTGATGCTGATGCTCACGTTGGGAAAGTCGGCGACAAACAATTTACAGGCCTGCGGCAGCAGCGACTGCGAAAACACAGGCAGGCAGGCGATCGACAGCTGCCCCTGGTCGAACTGGCGCAAGGCGGTGGCCGTGCTGACGATGCGCTCCAGGCCAAAATAGGCGCGCTGCACTTCTTCGAACAGCTGCAGCGCCTGGGCCGTCGGGCGCAGCCGCCCCCGCTCACGCTCGAACAGGGTCAAACCCGTCAAGTGCTCCAGGCGCGCCAGCTCGCGGCTGACGGTGGGCTGCGAAGTGTGCAGCATGGCGGCGGCGGCCGTCACGCTGCCCGTCGTCATGATGGCGCGAAAGACTTCGATATGGCGCAATGAGATAGTCATGGTATATCATAAATGAATAAGGTCAGCTTAAATGGATATTTTATGTTTGCTGCATAAACGCCGATGATGAGGCCATTCCATCCCTCTCACGAAAGCACACGATGAAACCCGTCCCCGACCAGACCCTCGCCCAACTCGCCCAGCAGTACGGCACGCCATTATGGGTCTACGACGCGGCCACCATCCGCGCACGCATCGCCCAGCTGGCGCAGTTTGACACCGTGCGCTTCGCGCAAAAAGCCAATTCCAACCTGCATTTGCTCACCCTGATGCGCGAAGCGGGCGTGCACGTGGACGCCGTCTCGCTGGGCGAGATCGAGCGCGCGCTGCAAGCAGGCTTTACGCCAGCGCAAACGAATGGCGCCGCCGGCCTGGTATTTACCTGCGACCTGTTCGACCGCGCCACCCTGGCGCGCGTGGTGGATGCGAAGATCGAAGTCAATTGCGGTTCTGTCGACATGCTGCGCCAGCTGGGTCCTGTCTCGCCGGGCCACCGCGTCTGGCTGCGCATCAATCCGGGCTTTGGCCATGGCCACAGCAACAAGACCAATACGGGCGGCGAAAACAGCAAGCACGGTATCTGGCACGAAGAACTGCAAGAGGCATTGGCCGTCATCCGCGCACACGGCCTGCACCTGGTGGGCCTGCACATGCATATCGGTTCGGGCGTCGACTACAGCCACCTGGAAACCGTCTGCGGCACCATGGTCGACTTGGTCAAGAACATGGGCCACGACATCGAAGCCTTTTCCACGGGCGGCGGCTTGTCCGTGCCCTATCGCGATGGCGAGCAGCCCGTCGACACGGACCACTACTTCCAGCTGTGGGATGCTGCGCGCAAGCAGATCGAGGCGCACCTGGGCCACCCGGTGCACATGGAAATCGAACCGGGCCGCTTCCTGGTGGCCGATTCCGGCCTGCTGGTGGCCGAAGTGCGCGCCACCAAGCAAATGGGCGGCAACCATTTCACCTTGCTCGACACGGGATTCAGTGAACTGATGCGTCCCGCCATGTACGGCAGCTACCACGCCATGTCGGTCATCGCGCACGATGGCCGTGCACTGGAGGTGCAGCGCGCCACCGTGGTCGGCGGCCCACTGTGCGAGTCGGGCGATGTGTTCACCCAGCGCGACGGCGGCGTGGTGGAAACGCGTTTGCTACCCGAAGCGCAGGTGGGCGACTTTGTGGTCTTCGAGGGTGCGGGTGCGTATGGCGCGTCGATGTCGTCGAACTACAATAGCCGTCCGCATGCGGCGGAATATCTGGTCGATGCAGACCAATCGCGCCTGATCCGCCGCCGCCAGACGGTGGCCGAACTGATCGCGCTGGAACAGTTCTAAGCAGTTTCAAATACGCGCCCGCGTGCGGGCATGCGCATCTGCTAACATCGGGGCAACTCGATGAAAGCCTGCCATGCCCGCCACCACCCTCACCTGCCGCCGCATCGCCATGGCGCTGCGGCCCCTGCTACTGTCCGCCCTCCTCGCCGGCTGCGCCGCGCTACCCTCGCTGGAGGGCCGCATCGCCTCGACCGTCATCACCGAGACAAAGCACACCCAGCTGGGCGAAGCCCTCGCGCCGTTGGCAGCGCAGCATCCCGGCGTCTCCGGCATCTATCCGCTGGCCGATGGCCGCGATGCGTTTGCCGCACGCGCGCTGCTGGCAGCAGCCGCCCAGCGCAGCCTGGACGTGCAGTACTACATCTGGCATAAAGACATCACCGGCACACTGCTGTTCGACGCCCTGCGCCAGGCAGCCGAACGGGGCGTGCGCGTGCGCCTGCTGCTCGACGATAACAACACCTCGGGCCTGGACCAGACCTTGGCGATGCTGGGCAAGCAAAAAAATATCGACATCCGCTTGTTCAATCCCCTCGTGCCCCGTTCGCCGCGCGCGCTGGCTTTCATGACTGATTTCTCGCGCGTCAACCGGCGCATGCACAACAAATCCTTCACGGCCGATAACCAGGCCACCATCGTTGGTGGACGCAATGTGGGCGACGAATACTTTGGCGCAGCAGGCGAAGTGCTATTTTCCGATCTCGACGTCTTGGCCATCGGCCCCGTCGTCGACGACGTCTCCCAGCAATTCGACCGCTACTGGAACAGCGCCTCGGCCTACCCGGCGCAGCTGCTGCTGACCAAACCCGTCGCCGGCGACGCAGCCACCATCGCCGCCGAAGCGGACCGCATCGACGACACCAAGGCCGCCGAGGAATACATGCAGGCCTTGCGCACCTCGCCCTTCGTCAGGCAAATGATGGAACGCACCCTGCCGTTCGAATGGGCAAAAACACGCATGGTCAGTGACGACCCGGCCAAGGTGCTGGACAAGGCCAGGCCTGGCACGGGCGTGGCGGAAAACCTGAAAAACCTGCTGGGCGTGCCGAAAAAAGAGGTGGACCTGATTTCGCCGTATTTCGTGCCCGGCAAAGCGGGCACCAAGGCCTTTGCCGACCTGGCGCACAAGGGCGTGGGCGTGCGCATCCTGACGAATGCGCTCGAAGCGACCGACGTGGCGGCCGTGCATGCGGGCTATGCGAAGTGGCGCAAGCCGCTGCTCGAAGCAGGCGTACTGCTATATGAATCGCGCCGCTCGTGGGAAGTAGGCGACGCGCGCGAACAGCCTGGCCGCTTCGGCAGTTCCGCATCGAGCCTGCATGCAAAGACGTTTTCCGTCGACGATCAGCGCATCTTCGTCGGCTCGTTCAATTTCGACCCACGCTCCATCGAGTTGAACACGGAGATGGGGCTCGTCATCGACAGCCCGGCGCTGGCCAGCCAGCTAGGCCAGGCTATGCGCAGCACGATACCGCAGCGCGCCTACCAGGTCTTGCTGGCGCCCGACGGTTCTCTCTACTGGATCGCCCGCAATGCCAATGGCACGATCACGCGCTACGACACGGAACCGGGCACCAGCGTCTGGCAGCGCATGGGCGTGGCGATCCTGTCGGTGCTGCCGATAGACTGGCTGCTGTAAGCCTGAACAATATTAGCGCACCGCTTCCGTCAGCACGCGCCCTTCCGAGGCCGATGGCTGGCGCACGCGCAGCAGGTGGGCCAGTGTCGGCGCGATGTCGACCACTTCCGCGTACTGGCCATAGGCACCCGGCTTGATCCAGCGCGGCCCAAACACCATCAGCGGCACGTTGGTGTCATACGTGTATGGCGAGCCGTGCGAGGTGCCGCCGATGCCCTTGCCAAAATACCAGGCCGGTTTCGTCACCAGCATCAGGTCGCCCGACAACTGGCGGTTCCAGGCGCGGCGCATCAGCGTGTCCATGCGCGTGGCCACCGCCCCTGTTTCCATCTGCGTGCGCGTGTAGACCTGCGCCAAGCCGTCCTGCTGCAGCAGGAAGCGCGCCGCAGCGTCTTCCAGGGCGGTACGCTCGATGCCGCTCTTTTCCGCCAGCGCGTAATCGAGGTAGATGTTGGGCAGCGACGACGTCGTCACCAGCTTGTCGATGCCCAGGCTTGCCGCCAGGTGCTGGCTCAAAGCATCGACCAGTTTTGCGCCATCGATGCGCTTGGCGGAGATACCGCGCGCCTGCGTAAATTCCGGCACATTGGCAAAACCATGGTCGGCCGTCAGCACCACCAGCACCTTATCCATGCCGACTTTTTTATCCAGATCGGCAAAGAAGCTGGCCAGCATGCGGTCCAGGCGCTGCAGATGGTCGTGCGACATCTTGCTTTCCGGGCCGTAGGCGTGATTCACGTAATCGTGCGCGGACAGGCTCACGCCCAGGATGTCGGGCACGCCGGCCGGGTTGCGGCCTAGCTGCTCGCCATCGATGGCGGCGCGGGCAAATTCCAGCGTCAGTTCATCGAGAAAGGGACCGGACTTCAAACGGCTGTAGTACTCGCCATCGAGCTTGCCGCTGTCGCTGTAGTAGGCGAACGGGAAGGTATTGCGCGTGCCCGGCTTGGCCGGCACGATGTCGTCGCGCGCGTCGCTGGCGTAGGCGGCATCCATCAGCAGCGGCGTCCAGCTCTTGCCGTAGTAGCGGTCCTGCGGCTTGGCCGCCTGGTAGCGCTGCACCCATTGCGGATGCTGCTGCATATAGTAGGTGCTGCTGGCGAAGTTGCCCGTCTTTTCCATGTACATGTAGGCCGTGCCCGTTTTACCTGCCAGCAAGATGGCGCCGCGGTCCTTGCCGGAGACGGTGATGACCTTGGCCTTGTCGCCCGTGGCATAGCGAAGTTCATCGCCCAGGGTGCTCACGCGCAGCTTGGTCGGCGCCGTGCCGTCGTCGGGCTGCGTTTCTTCGCCAATGTAGTGGAAATTGCCATCTTCGGTGCAGTACACGGACTTTTTCGTGACCGGGTCGATCCAGTTATTGCCGATCACGCCATGCTGGTAGGGATAGGCGCCCGACAGCACAGCCGAGTGGCCGATAGCCGTCACCGTGATGCCATGCGCCTGGTGCGCATCGCTGAACCACGCGCCCTGCTCGAGCAGCCGGCGGAAACCGCCCTGGCCGAACTGGTCGCGGTAGCGCGTCACCTGTTCCTGCGGCAAGCCATCGACGACCAGCACCACCACCAGCTTCGGCTGCGCCACGCCAGCAGGAATAGCAGGAGCGGCCTTGGCCGCATGCGCCTGGCACGCCGCCACGCTCGACACCAGCAACAGCGCATGCGCCAGGTGCCGGGAAAGGGAGAAATTGTTCGTCATATCCGCTCATCAAAAGTTAGGCCACCGCGCAGCATACGCAGACTATATGACGCAATGATGACAAGAAGCGAGCCAGTCTTACATCCAAAGAAAAGTTCCTCTCGCATTGCTCTTCTGCCAAGCTAAACAACGACAAACTGCTCGACACAGGCAATGCCAGAGCAGGAAAACAGATGAAACAAGCAATCGGCACAGGCATGGGCATCGCCACAGGCACCACCACGCATCTGGCCAAAAAAGACGGGCTGAAAAAAACAGTGCCGGGGGCCATCGCTGGCGCCCGGCACTGTGCCTGGAAAATCTGCTTTACATCACACACGGACTGCATGAAGCCAGCATGAAGCCATATGCCTGCTTGCAATGGCGCCAAGCAGCTGCCAAGATCAAGCGCTAGTCGTTCTTAATGACGATGCTGGGGAACTTGCTCGTCATGTCCTTCGCCTTTTCTGCCACTTTAATCGCGATGGTGCGGGCGATCTGCTTGTAGATCGCGGCGACGGGGCCGTCCGGCTCGGCGACCACGGTAGGCGTGCCCGAATCCGTTTGCTGGCGGATGGCCATGGTCAGCGGCAAGGCGCCGAGGAATTCCACGCCAAAGTCCGCGCACATCTTCGCGCCGCCGCCGGCGCCGAAGATTTCTTCCGCATGGCCGCAGTTCGAGCAGATATGCGTGCTCATATTTTCCACCACGCCGAGGATAGGAATGCCGACTTTCTCGAACATTTTCAAGCCCTTGCGCGCGTCCAGCAGCGCGATGTCCTGCGGCGTAGTGACAATCACGGCGCCCGTGACCGGCACTTTTTGCGACAGGGTCAGTTGAATATCACCCGTACCTGGCGGCATGTCGACGATCAGGTAGTCGAGGTCGCGCCAATTGGTCTGGTCCAGCAACTGCTGCAGCGCTTGCGTGACCATCGGGCCGCGCCACACCATCGGCTCGTCCGGATCGATCATGAAGCCGATCGACGACACTTGCAGGCCGTGGTTCTCCATCGGCTCCATGCTTTTGCCGTCGAGCGTCTTCGGCTGACCGCTGATGCCCAGCATCATCGGCTGCGACGGGCCATAAATATCGGCGTCCAGCATGCCCACCGTGGCGCCTTCGGCAGCCAGGGCCAGGGCCAGGTTGACGGCCGTGGTCGATTTGCCCACGCCGCCCTTGCCGGATGCGACGGCGATGATGTTTTTCACGTTGCTCATCGGCTTCAAGCCGCGCTGCACCGTGTGCGAAATGATTTTCGAGGACACGCCGACGCTGACGTTGCCCACGCCTGGCAGCACGCGCAGCGCGGCCAGCACAGACTTGCGGATCAGGTCGATCTGGCTTTTCGCCGGATAGCCCAGTTCGATGTCGAGCGAAATGTCAGCGCCATCGACCTTCAGATTCTTGACGGTTTTACTGGAAACGAAATCTTTATGTGTATTGGGATCAATAACCTGCGCCAGTACGGCTTTAACGTCTTCTACTGTGATGCTCATGACAATCTCCGTATGTACCTACATATGCAATACGCGCAGTCTAGCGTAAAAATGCCTGCCGCGATGGTGACAAAAGCGCCACTTGCCGGTGCCGCATCTGCTCATATTGCGTTTCCGCTGTTAAAATGCCCTATTATCCATCCCAAAAGTGCATCAATCATGACTCGCAAGCTGTTCGTCACCACTGCCCTGCCTTACGCAAACGCCGCTTTTCACATTGGCCATATCATGGAATACATCCAGGCCGATATCTGGGTCCGGTTCCAGCGAATGCAACGTGATGGCGCAGCCGGACGTGAAGTGCACTTTGTGGGCGCCGACGATACGCATGGCACACCCATCATGATCGCCGCCGAAAAGGAAGGTATCACGCCGCAGCAATTCGTCGCCAATATCGCCGCCGGCCGCGCCCAGTACCTGGACGGTTTCCATATCGCCTTTGATAACTGGTATTCGACCGATTCCCCGGAAAACGTCGACATGTCGCAATCGATCTACCGCAAACTGCGCGATACGGGCCTGATCGTCACGAAAACCGTCGACCGCTTCTTCGACCCGGTCAAGGGCATGTTCCTGGCGGACCGCAACATCAAGGGCGAATGCCCGAAATGCGGCGCCAAGAACCAGTACGGCGACAACTGCGAAGTGTGCGGTGCCGCCTACCAGCCAACTGACCTGGTCAATCCATTCTCGGTGTTTACCAACGCGACGCCCGTGATGAAGCCGTCGGAACAGTATTTCTTCAAGCTGTCCGACCCGCGCTGCTTCACATTCCTCAAGGATTGGCTCAACACGCCGGGCCGCTTGCAGCCGGAAATGGTCAACAAGGTCAGCGAATGGCTGGGCGAGGCGGGCGAAAAGCTGGCTGACTGGGATATCTCGCGCGACGCACCGTATTTTGGCATCCCGATTCCCGATGCGCCGGGCAAGTTCTTCTATGTGTGGATGGACGCGCCGGTCGGCTACCTGGCCAGCCTGAAAAACTATTGCGACAAGAAAGGCATTGATTTCGACGCCTTGCTGAATGATCCTGCCACGGAACAAATTCACTTCATCGGCAAGGACATCGTCTCGTTCCACCTGCTGTTCTGGCCAGCCATGCTGAAATTTGCCAGCCACCCGGTGATCGACAAACTGAAAGTCAATGTGCACGGCTTCCTGACGGTCAACAACGAAAAAATGTCGAAGTCGCGCGGCACCGGCATCTCGCCGCTGCGCTACCTGGACCTGGGCATGAACCCGGAATGGCTGCGCTACTACATCGCCTTCAAGCTCAATTCGAAAGTGGAAGACCTGGACTTCAACGGCGACGACTTCGTGGCCCGCGTGAACAGCGACCTGATCGGCAAGTATGTGAATATCGCCAGCCGCTGCGCCGGCTTCATCGCCAAGCGTTTCGACGGCAAACTGGCGCCAGTCCTGTCGGACAGCGCGCAAAGCTGGATCAACCGTGCCCTCACGCATGATGTCAATGGCGTCGTCGTCGAGCGCCAGGCCAGCATCGCCCAGCACTTTGAAAACCGCGAATTCGGCAAGGCCTTGCGCGAAATCATGGAAATCGCCGACATCACCAACCAGTATGTCGACGAAAACAAGCCGTGGATCCTGGCCAAGGACGCGGACAAGACGGCAGAACTGCATGACGTGTGTACCACGGCACTGATCTTGTTCCGCCAACTGACGATTTTGCTGTCGCCGGTATTGCCGGGCGTGGCAAAGAACGTGGCCTCGTTCCTCAACGACGCGCAATTTAGCTGGGCCGACACGCAGGTGTTCGGCGACGCCGTCTCGAACAGCATGCTGGGCCGCACCATCGGCGCCTACAGCCACCTGATGACGCGCATGGATGCGAAAATGATCGAAGCGCTGTTTGACGCGCCGCAAGCGGCCGCAGCAGCCATTGTGGCGCCAGCCGCCGACGCCGCGAATGACGCCGCCGCCCCAGCGGCAGCGGCTATCGAAGACCTGGCACCGGAGATCAAGATCGACGATTTCCTCAAGGTCGACCTGCGCATCGCCAAAATCGTCAACTGCGAACTGGTCGATGGCTCCGATAAACTGCTGCGCCTGACGCTCGACGCGGGCGAAGGCCGCTTGCGCAATGTGTTTTCGGGCATCCGCTCGGCCTACCAGCCGGAAGAGCTGATCGGCAAGCTGACGGTGCTGGTGGCCAACCTGGCGCCGCGCAAGATGAAGTTCGGCATTTCCGAAGGCATGGTCATGGCAGCGTCAAGCGCCGACGAGAAAGCGAATCCTGGCATCTACATCCTGAACCCGTGGCCAGGCGCCGAACCTGGCATGCGCATCCGCTAAGCCCCCACAAGGACCGATGATGAATATCGTGGTGCGCGAAGCAAATATTGCCGATGCACAACTAATTGCCGAGCTGACCCGCGCTGCGTGGGCCGGCAAGGTTGCCGCTTCATCGAGCGGGCACCACGAAACGGCGCAGCAGGTGGAAGCACAGCTGCGCCACGGCGGCGGTTTCCTGCTGCTGATCGACGATGTGCCAGCCGGCTCGCTGCGCTGGATGCCGCTCGACAGCGACCCCGCCATCTGGAAGATTTCGCGCATGGGCGTGCTGCCCGCGTATCGGGGCAGCCACGTCTCGCAGCATTTGCTCGAAGCCATCATTCATCACGGCCTGTCGTGCCAGGCCGAGGAATTGCGCCTGGCCGTGCGGCGCGACCAGCGCAAGCTGATCGATTTTTATGCGGCCTTCGAATTCGACCTGGCCGAGGAATTGGAATACTCGCACGCCAACCCCGCCGAACCGGCGCCGATGGTGATGCGGCGCCTGCTGCGTTATTGATTTTTAGCACTTTCGCCCCTGGCTTGCCCATACAACAACCCGCCAGCGCACCCGGCGCGGTAAAATACGGCCGGCTGACCTTACTTAAAGATACTCAGAAGAGAATATGAAACTGCCTGCAAAACACAACAACTACGTCTCCGACCACACCTTGTTCATCGCCGAACTCAAAGCCAAGAATCCTGGCATGGAAGCGGGCCAGCAAGCGGGCCGCGCCCTGCTGTGGGACAAGCCGCCCGTCAGCATGGATGAGCAGGAACGCCAGCTGTCATCGGCCATCAAGCAACAGGCTTACGTTTACCAGAACAAGAACTAAGACCTGGAACCGGCACGATGTTGCCTGAAGAGTCTGCAGTCACGCCGGAAGCCGACGCTACTGGCATAGACGCAGTCATGGCGTCGCCCGAACCCGTCGCTAGCGGCGACGGCAGCGGCGACCCTGCAGCATCGACACCGGCGACCAAGGACGCGGCGCCCGCCGCCGACCCGCTGGGCATTGCCCGCCTGTATGGCGAGCCCATGCTGCGCATGCCGACGGACTTGTACATTCCGCCGGACGCGCTGGAAATCTTCCTCGAAGCCTTCGAAGGTCCGCTCGACTTGCTGCTCTACCTGATCCGCAAGCAAAACTTCAACATTCTCGATATCCCGATGGCGCAGGTGACCCTGCAATATCTGAAATATGTCGACCAGATCCGCGTGCGCAACCTGGAACTGGCCGCCGAGTATCTGTTGATGGCGGCCATGTTGATCGAGATCAAATCGCGCATGCTTTTGCCGTCACGCAAAAGCGACGTCGAGGAAGATGGCGGCGATCCGCGGGCCGCACTGGTGCGGCGCCTGCTCGAGTACGAACAGATCAAGCTGGCCGCCTACGACCTGAACACCATTCCCCAGTTCGAGCGCGATTTCGTGCGCACGCAAATCTTCATCGAGCAAAGCCTGACGCCCACCTGGCCCGACGTCGAGCCGGTGGACTTGCAGCAGGCGTGGCTCGATGTGCTCAAGCGCGCCAAGCTGACCCAGCATCACCGCATCAGCCGCCAGGAACTTTCCGTGCGCGAGCACATGTCGAGCATCCTGCGCCATTTGCAGACGTCGCGCTTCGTCGAATTTGGCGATCTGTTCGACATTGCCGGCGGCGTGCCCGTGGTCGTGGTCAACTTCGTGGCCCTGTTGGAACTGGCCAAGGAAACCCTGATCGAAATCACGCAAGCCGAACCGTTTGCGCCCATCTACGTCCGGCTGGCCTATTCGCCCGCCTGACATCATCCCTCACTTTGTCACCGGCTAGCGAAACCGGGGTTTTAGCGAAAGCAATCAATGAAAATCATTTCCGACATCGAAGAACTGCGCGACCAGCTCAGCGGACAGCTGCGCACGGCGTTTGTGCCTACCATGGGCAATCTGCACGAAGGCCATCTGTCGCTGATGCGTCTGGCACGCAAGCATGGCGACCCCGTCGTCGCCTCGATCTTCGTCAACCGCCTGCAGTTCGGCCCGAACGAGGATTTTGAAAAATATCCGCGCACCATGGCAGCCGATATCGCCAAGCTGGAAAAAGAAGGCGTCTACGTGCTGTTCGCACCGACGGAAAAGGAACTCTACCCGGAGCCGCAGGAATACCGCGTACGCCCGCCCGATGACCTGGGCAATACTCTGGAGGGCGAATTTCGCCCCGGTTTCTTCGAAGGCGTGTGCACCGTCGTCACCAAGCTGTTCTCGTGCGTGGGCCCGCGTGTGGCCGTGTTCGGCAAGAAGGATTACCAGCAGTTGATGATCATCCGCAACATGGCGCGCCAGTTCGCGCTGCCGACGGAAATCATCGCTGCCGAAACCTACCGCGCCGACGATGGCCTGGCCTTGTCCTCGCGCAATATGTACCTGTCGGAAAGCGAACGCGCGGAAGCGCCGGAACTGTACAAGGGGCTCAATTTCGTGGCCGAAGAAGTGCGCAAGGGCAACCTGGCCGTGGATGAACTGGAACAGGCGGCGATGCAGCTGCTGAACGGCCGCGGCTGGAAGTGCGATTACATTGCCGTGCGCAAACGCGCCAACCTGCAAGCGCCGAGCGCCGCCGAGCTGGCCGCCGGCGAACCGCTGGTGGTGCTGGCCGCCACCAAGCTGGGGCAGACGCGCCTGATCGACAATCTGGAAATTTAAGCCACACCTCGCCGGGGCCATTCGGTCCCGTTTCCGGCTTCCTGCTTTCCTTATTTCTCCAGGCGCGCCAACCTGAGCTCGGCAAAGAGCGGCTTACCCATGCCGCGCGCCGCCTGCAGCATGTCATAGCTGGCCGCATCGAGCACGATTTCCTCTCCCGCCCACAGCTTGCGCTGATTTGCCGGCAGCTTCAGGCTGCGCAGCATGGCCCGTGCCTGGGCCGGGTCGGCTGCCAGCAAACGGATGGCGCGCGCATTGCGCTGCGCGCCCTTCAGCAGCGGCAGGCCGCCGTGCGCGCCACTCTGGCTCAGGCTGACATAGTCGCGCCCGCCCACGCGGTGCAGGTAGGCATGCCGGCCAGCGCCATCGGCTGCCGGTTGCGCGGCCGGCTCCTGCGCCTCGGACGGCAGCACCTCCACGATGGCAGGCGCAACAGTGGTTTGCTCAATGCTCACGCCGCAAGCTGCCAGCAAGGCCGTGCTCAAGGCGAAAAATAATACGGGTGCTCGGCGCATGCTGCGCTCCTTCTTGTCGGGGTCGGGGACAGAGGTGGAATAGTGCAGCGATCATGGGCCAAATTATTTGACGTGTAAAGTTAACTTACGGAAATATTTAATTCCGTTGCGCAATTGATGGAAATCAGTTGATCTGCCGCAATGGCTGCCCGTAATACTGCTCACCGTGCTGCACATGCATGCCGAAATCGTAGACCTGTTCGCACATGCTGGCAAAGTTGGCTGACGATTTACGCTCGTTCCACGCGGTGGCCTGAGGCAAAAGCAAAAGTAGATGACGAAAAAAAACGCTGCCAGTTTGCACTGGTAGCGTTTTTTCTTGATCCATATCAGCCGGGATCAGGCGCCGGCTTTTTCCAGCTTCTCGAAAATCTTGTTCAGCTTTTCATCGAGGGTCGCAGCCGTGAACGGCTTGACGACATAGCCGCTGGCGCCAGCTTGCGCGGCGGCGATGATATTCTCTTTCTTCGCCTCAGCGGTGACCATCAGCACGGGCAGCTTGGCCAGTGCCGGATCGGCGCGAATATGCTGCAGCATCGTCAGGCCATCCATGTTCGGCATGTTCCAGTCCGAGACGACGAAATCGTAGGATTCCGCGCGCAGCTTGGCCAGGCCCATCACGCCGTCTTCCGCCTCGTCGACGTTGGCATAACCCAGTTCCTTCAACAGATTCCGGACAATGCGGCGCATCGTCGAAAAATCGTCAACGACTAAAAATTTCATCTTTGGATCAGCCATGAATAACTCCGTTGTTTCTGTAGCGGTTTGTTAATAATATCGACATGAATGCCGACATTATGGTCGACACTACGGCAGCAAGTTATAGGATAGCATTTTCGTTGCTTTTAGGCGAAAAAACTTGCTTCCAGTCACGTAAAACGTGGCTTACACGCGCAAAGCACGCATGCCATGTGCCGCCAGGTGTCCCAGCACCATGCCAGGCAGCGCCGTCAGGGCGCCGACCTCATGCGTGGCTCCGATGGCGATCGCCTCGCGCGGCATGCCGAACACGACGCAACTGGCTTCATCCTGTGCAAAATTATACGCTCCTGCCGCCTTCATCTCCAGCATGCCTTGCGCGCCATCCTTGCCCATGCCGGTCAGGATCACGCCGACGGCATTCTTGCCGGCCGATTGCGCGGCCGAGCGGAACAGCACGTCCACCGACGGACGGTGGCGGTTGACCGGTTCGCCCTGGTCGATTTTCGTCATGTAGTTGGCGCCACTGCGCGTCAGGGTCAGGTGCGAATGGCCGGGCGCGATATACGCGTGGCCTGGCAGCACGCGCTCGCCGCCCGCCGCCTCCTGCACCGAGATCTTGCACAGCGAATCGAGGCGGCGCGCAAACGAGCGCGTAAATCCTTCAGGCATGTGCTGGGTGATCAGGATGCCGGGGCAATCGGACGGCATTTGCATGAGGAATTCGCGAATCGCCTCGGTACCGCCCGTGGAGGCGCCCACGATGATCAGCTTTTCGCTCGACGTCAAAGGACTGCGCAGGGCGGGCAGCGGTGCGGCCGTCTTGTCGCTGGCCGATGGCAGGGTGCGCGCGCGGATACGCGCCTTGGAGGCAGCGCGGATCTTGTCGGCGATCATGTCGGTGTACTCGCGCATGCCGCTCTGGATCGAAATCTTCGGCTTGGTGACGAAATCGACGGCGCCCAGTTCCAGCGCGCGCATGGTGATTTCCGAACCACGCTCGGTCAGGGAAGACACCATCAGCACCGGCATCGGGCGCAGGCGCATCAGCTTTTCCAGAAAGTCCAGGCCATCCATCTTCGGCATCTCGACGTCCAGGGTCAGCACATCGGGATTGGTTTGCTTGATCATCTCGCGCGCCACCAGCGGATCGGGCGCCGCGCCCACCACTTCCATGTCGGGCTGGCTGTTGACGATTTCCGTCATGACGCTGCGGATCAGCGCCGAATCATCCACGATCAATACTTTGATCTTCATATATTTTCCTTTGGGCCTGCCGGCCCATATTCTTGTTTAAAACAGCTCGATCTCGCCGCCAACCGGCGCCACTTTGAGACGGCTTGCGTAATCGAGTTCGCGGCGTACCAGCGTGTCGTTATGCGTCTGCATCAGCTTTTTCACCAGCACCTTGCCGCTGCGGGGGAAGAAATACACCTTGCGCGGATGGATGTCATTCAGGTCTTCGGCCACCACGCGCATTTTTTCCGCCTTCAGGTAATTGATGACGAAGGCCGCATTGCGTTCCCCCACATTGATCGCCGTGAAGCCGCGCAGCACGGCGCCGCCGCCGAACACTTTGGCTTCCATGTTTTCGCGCCGCGCGCCAGCTTTCAGCAGGTCGTTGATCAAGATCTCCATGGCATAAGTGCCATAGCGCATCGAGGCCGAGATCGGGCTGTTTGGATCGCTGCCGCCATCGGGCAGCATGAAGTGATTCATGCCGCCCAGGCCAGTCACGCGATCGCGGATGCAGGCCGATACGCAGGAGCCCAGCACGGTGACGATCAACATGTCCTTGTTGGTGAAATAATACTCACCGGGCAGGATCTTGGCGGCATCACAATTGAACGTCCTGTCGTAATAGACGTTAGTGGCAAATTGCTCTTTGGTTTGCAGGCTCATATTTCACTCTCATGTACGATGCAGCGATGCCTTGGGTGCATTGCCCCGCGGCTGGTCGAGCTCATAGACTGTTTTACCGCGCAGCTTCAATGAATCCGACACGTACAGAAAATTCTCCGAATGGCCGGCGAACAGCAGGGCATCGGGTTTCATCAACGGCACAAAGCGCGTCAGGATCTTGCGCTGGGTCGCCTTGTCAAAATAAATCATCACGTTACGGCAGAAGATGACGTCAAACTGTCCTGCCAGGGGCCAACTGTCGGCCAGCAGGTTGAGCGGCTTGAAGGTGATCAACTGGCGCAGTTCCGGGCGCACCCGAACCTGCCCCTCGCGGTCACCCTTGCCGCGCAAGAAGAAGCGCCGCGCGCGGTCGGCCGGCATCTTGTCGAGCCGGTCCAGGTTGTAGACGCCATTGGCGGCCGTGGCCAGCACATTCGTGTCGATATCCGTGGCGATGATGGTCACCGGTGGGCTCAAGGTATTGAACGCCTCGCACACCGTCATGGCGATCGAATACGGCTCCTCGCCGGTGGAACTGGCCGAGCACCAGATGGTGATCGGCCCGCTGCGTTTTTTCACATGCTCGGCCAGCAGCGGGAAGTGATGCGCCTCGCGGAAGAACGACGTCAGATTGGTCGTCAACGCATTCGTAAACGCTTCCCACTCGTCACCCATGCGGCCCGCTTCCAGGTCGTCCAGATAGCGGACGAACGAGGAAATGCCGGTCGCGCGCAGGCGCCGCGCCAGGCGGCTGTACACCATTTCCTGCTTGCTCTCGGCCAGCGCGATGCCGGCCCGCTTGTAAATCATGGTACGGACCCGCTCGAAGTCCTTGCCGGTGAAGTCAAACTCCTTGACCGAATCCGTTTTAGTTTGCGGCATTTGTTTTTACCTCTCTATGACTACTCTGAACAATGCCTTTGCAATGATACCTAGCGGGACCGGGTTGGCGTCAGAACTCTTCCCAATCGTCGCCGCCGGCTGCCGCCCGCTTTTTTGCCGGTGGTGGTGCAACGGCTTTTGCCGCCTGCGCCACCGGCTTGCTGCTTGCCGCCTTCAGGGCCGGACGTGGCACCCTTGCCGGCCCTGGCGCTGCGGCCTGCACCGGGCTCTCGCCGCCGAGCTTGAAGATGCTGACGGCGTCGGCCAGTTTCTGCGCTTGGTCCTGCATGCTTTCGGCGGCCGCTGCCGCTTCTTCGACCAGCGCCGCGTTCTGCTGCGTCATCTGGTCCATCTGCGCGATGGCCTGGTTGACCTCTTCGATGCCATGGCTCTGCTCCTGCGTCGCCGCCGTGATCTCGCCCATGATGTCAGCCACCTGCCGGATCGACGTGACGATCAGGCCCATGGTCTGCCCCGCCTCGTCCACCAGGCGGCTGCCCGCCTCGACCTTGTCCACCGAGTCGCCGATCAGGCTCTTGATCTCTTTCGCTGCGCCAGCGGACCTTTGGGCCAGATTACGCACTTCTGACGCCACCACCGCAAAGCCGCGTCCCTGCTCGCCCGCGCGCGCCGCCTCGACGGCCGCATTCAGGGCCAGGATATTCGTCTGGAAGGCGATACCATCGATGACACCGATAATATCGACGATCTTGCGCGAACTGTCCTTGATCGAACCCATGGTATCGACCACTTGCGCCACCACGCTGCCACCCTGCTCCGCCACCGACGATGCAGACACGGCCAATTGATTGGCCTGGCGCGCATTGTCCGCGTTCTGCTTCACGGTCGACGTCAATTCTTCCATCGACGACGCCGTCTCTTCCAGCGAACTGGCCTGCGTTTCCGTGCGCGCCGACAGATCGGCATTGCCGCTGGCGATCTCGCGCGAGGCTACGGTAATCGTCTCCGTCCCGTGGCGCACGTCGCTGACGGTCTTCACCAGGCTCTCGTTCATATCCTTGAGCGCCTGCTGCAGCGCGCTCGTTTCATCCTTGCCTTCAACCACCACGTGCGAGGTCAGTTCGCCCGCCGCCACTTTCTGCGCCACGGCCAGCGCGCCCGACAACGGCAGCGTGATCGAACGCGTGATGAACACCGCACACCAGGCGCCCAGCACCACGGCCACGCCACCTAATGCGAACAGAACAAGCATTAGTTGCCGGTCGTCGGCCAGCGAACCGGCCATGAAGCGTTGCTGGCTGGCCTGCTGCAGCTGCTGCAGTTGGTTGATGTCGGCCAGCATCTTGCGGCTCAAGGGATCGATGCGGTTGGCAATCACCTTGGCGCCGCCCTCGCTGTTAAACGCCAGCACCTGCCCCATTGCTTCCTTGAAGGCGCTGGCAACTTCGCTGTCGGCGCTGGAGATACTGGCCAGCAGTGTCTTTTCGCCATCGGACAGGCCCATGCTTGCCAGCTTGTCGCGTGCGCCTACGTACTGCTTGCGGTGCTCGCGCACCTTGCTTTCTTCGATCTGCATCAGGCCAACGTCGCCCTGCAAGCCGATATTGCGCATCGCGATACCCATTTCCAGCATCCCGCTTTTCATGGTCGATGCCTGCGTATTCTTTTCGCTGGCCAGTTCCAGCCCAGACAGCAGCTGGGCCTTGTTCCGGTAATTCAATGCATTGGCCGACACCACCACTACCACCAGGATGAGCAAAATGCTGCCAAAGCCACCCCCTAAACGCGTGCCGATCTTAAAATTGCGCAAACCCATTGCAGTCTCCCCATATGTTTGATGACGGTGCGCGCGATAGCCGCACCGTGCCCTGGCCTGGCCTCTATGGACCTTGCGACCTGCCGGCGCGCCTCTGACCGCGCCGGTTCATGCAGATGCTGTAGCGATTCTTGTTGCTGGTGCTATGCCTGGCCCTACGCCGCCAGCTTGTCGATCAGACCCATCTCGCTGCTCGACATCAGCTTGTCGATATCGACCAGGATCAGCATGCGCTCGTCGATGGTGCCCAGGCCAATCATGTAGTCGGTCGAGAAGGCCGTGCCCATTTCCGGCGCCGGCTTGACCTGCTCCGGGCTGAGGGTGGTCACGTCCGACACGCTGTCAACCACCATGCCGACAATACGTCCGCCAATGTTCAGGATGATCACCACCGTAAACTGGTCATACACGGGCGTGCCCAGGTTGAACTTGATACGCATGTCGACCACGGGAATGATGATGCCGCGCAGGTTGATCACGCCCTTGATGAATTCAGGCGCGTTGGCGATGCGGGTCACCACTTCGTAGCCGCGGATTTCCTGGACCTTCAGAATATCGATGCCGTACTCTTCCGAGCCCAGGGTAAAGGCCAGGAATTCACGGCCGGCGATGTCCTTGCCGTCGCCCGGTTTGCTGCCGGATGTTTGTTGAGTATCTGACATGGTGTGTTTTCCTATCGTTTATCTATCGGTATTACGAAAAAATGGACTCGTCAGCCAGCTGACGAGATGAGCGGATCAGGGCTGCGACGTCGAGAATCAGCGACACGCCGCCATCGCCCAGGATGGTGGCGCCGGAAATGCCCACCACCTTGCGATAATTCGATTCGAGGTTCTTCACCACGACTTGCTGCTGTCCGACCAGGTCATCGACGAACAGCGCCGCCTTGCGTCCTTCCGTCTCGAGGATCACGCAGATGCCTTCCGATGGACTGGTAAAACGGGGGGCGATATCGAACATCTGGTACAGCGGGATCAATGGCAGGTATTCGCCGCGCACCTTGACTACCTGGCCGCGGCCAGCGATGTCCTTGATGTCTTCAACGGCCGGCTGCAGCGATTCGATGACAAAGCCCAGCGGTAAAATATACACTTCGTCGCCGACGCGGATCGACATGCCATCCAGGATGGCCAGGGTCAGCGGCAGCGAGATGGAAATCGTCGTGCCGAAGCCTTTTGCCGAGCGGATGTCGACCACGCCGCCCATGGCGCTGATATTACGCTTGACGACATCCATGCCCACGCCACGGCCCGACACGTCGGTGACTGCTTCGGCGGTGGAAAAGCCCGGCGCGAAGATCAGCTGCCACACTTCGGCGTCGCTCATCGTCTCGGACACGTCCAGGCCCTGCTGCAGTGCCTTGGCCAGGATACGCTCGCGGTTCAGGCCAGCGCCGTCATCGGACACTTCAATGATGATGTTGCCGCCCTGGTGGCTGGCCGAGAGGAACAGGCGGCCCGCCTCGGTTTTGCCGGCGGCGACGCGGGCGGCCGGCATTTCCACGCCATGGTCGATGCTGTTGCGCACCAGATGGGTGAGCGGATCGACGATGCGCTCGATGAGGCCCTTGTCGAGCTCCGTAGCTGCGCCATTGGTGATGAAATCGACTTTTTTTCCCAGCTTGGTGGCCAGGTCGCGCACCATGCGCGGGAAGCGCGAGAAGACGAAATCCATCGGCATCATGCGGATCGACATCACTGCTTCCTGCAAGTCGCGCGTGTTGCGCGTCAAATGGCTCACGCTGTCGAGCAGCTTTTCATGCAGCATCGGGTCAAGCGCACCGGCCCGCTGCTCGATCATCGCCTGCGTGATCACCAGCTCGCCCACCAGGTTGATCAACTGGTCGACTTTTTCAATCGAAACGCGGATCGACGACGATTCGGCGCCCGCCTTGTCGCCCTCTTTCTTGGCCGGTTTCTTGTCCGGCTCCACTTCGGCCACGGCCGTCACCGACGCTGGCGCGGCGGTGGCAGAAACTGCGGTGCCGGCCTTGGCCGCATCCGCGCGTATCTGTTCCAGGGGCTGGAAGAAGCCATAGCCGCGCTGGGCGTCGCTCTGCACACCGGCTGCAGCGCGAATTTCCTCAAGCGGCTGGAAGAAGCCATAACCGGGATCGGCTTCGGCTTGCGCGGCGGCAGGCGTACCCGGCAAGGGATCGAAGAAACCATAGCCCTGGGCTGTTTCCTGCGCCGCGCGGGCCGCCAGGATAGCCTCGGCTTCGCCGGGCGCCAACGGTGGCGCCTGCGTGATCACCATATCGTCCGGATTGAGCACGAACGAGCAGATGGCCAGGATATCGTCCAGGCTTTCATGCGTCGTCACTTCCAGCACCTTGCGCGCGTCGGGCAGCGTCGAGAGCACGACGTCGCCCAGCAAGCCCAGTTCGGCCGCCAGCGCATCGACTTCGCGCTGTTCCATCTTTGGCAATTCCAGACGGAAGCGCTGGCCGCCGGCGTGGCTGACAACTGCCTTTTCCGCCGTGTGAAAGGCCGGTGCGACGGGCGTGAGAGCGGCCACCGGCACGTCCTGCGAGAACGACTGCAGCATCATGCGCACATCGGCCACGGCATCGTGGTCGACGGCGCTGCCCAGGCGATGGCCGTCGAGCTGCATCTTGAGGATATCCTTGGCCGCCAAAAAGGCGTCGACATGCTCCGCCGTCAGTGCCATCTGGCCCTGGCGGATGCGGTCGAGCAGCGACTCGAGGATATGCGTCACCTCGCTCATGTCGCTCAGACCGAACGTCGATGCGCCGCCCTTGATCGAGTGGGCGGTGCGGAAAATGGCATTCAGGTCTTCGGCGTCGGGCGCCGCAATATCGACGGCCAGCAGCAGCCGTTCTTTTTCAGCCAGCAGTTCCTCGGCCTCATCGAAAAAGACCTGGAAAAACTGGCTAATATCGATGGTCATAGAGTGACTCCGTCAATTGCATCGTTGCGCTGCGCGGCTGGCATCAGCCAATCACCTTCTTGACCACCTCGATCAGGCGCTGCGGATCGAACGGCTTCACCAGCCAGCCATTGGCGCCGGCGGCACGTCCTTTCGACTTCATTTCGTCGGACGATTCCGTCGTCAGCATCAGGATAGGCACCTTCTGGTAGGTTGGCAGTTCGCGCAGCAGCTTGATCAGCTCCAGGCCGTCCATGCGCGGCATGTTCTGGTCCGTCAATACCAGGTCCACGGTTTGCAGCCTGGCCTTTTCCAATCCATCCTGGCCGTCCACGGCCTCCACCACCTGGTAACCGGCGGCTTTCAGGCTGAACGCCACCATCTGGCGCAATGAGCTGGAATCGTCCACTGCAAGTATCGTTTTGGCCATCTTTACTCCCACTCTCGTCCGGGCATCTTGCCCGTGTGTGATTAATCCATGCAACCGCAAGCGTTCTGCATCCTCATGCTAGAACAGCTCGATGTCGCCACTTTCCAAATGCTGCTGACTGACCGCCTTGCGCAGCACGCTGCGCAACTCCAGGCTTTGAATCGCCAGCGCCATGCTGACCCGCCCCAGCGAGGCGACAATTTCTTCGTTGTCGCTCTCAGGCAATATTTCGGCGCCATGCGAACCCAGGGTGCCGAGAAACTCGCGCAAGCCCATCACGCGCTTCAAGGTGCGCTCGATCAGCTGGCTGGTCATGTCCTGGAACTGCAGGCTGGTGATGGCGGCATTGACATAGCCGCCCACCTCGTCCTGCAACGCCAGCAGCTTTTCCCGCTGCTGCTCGGCCGGCACGCCGCCTTCGAGCAGCATGGCGATGGTGCCTTGCTGCGCCGCAACGGCAGCATGGATCGCCATGAAATTGAAGGACAGCTTCTCGATCGCCTCTTCCAGCAAGACGCCGGTCTGCACCAGGTCGGTTTCCACCTCCGTCAGGTGCTTGCGGCCATGGTCCGACACGCCAGACAGCAGGCGCTTCACATGCGAGCCAAGTATTTTCTTTCTTGTCATAAAGGTCTCATTGTTTCAATACACCACGCGCTGACGGTCCTTGCGTGTTATTTTTTCGCCGCTACCGGGCTGGGGACGGGCGCTGCCGGGGACGGCGAACTGGCCACCAGCCCCGACGCGACAGCGGCGGAAGCGGCATCGGTCACCGGCAAGTCCATCGCCGAACCATCGCGCAGGACGTTTTCTTCCGTGCGCTTGTTCATGACGATGATGCTGATGCGCCGGTTGATCGGATTGAACGGATCGAGCTTGTCCAAATGCGCAGCCGAGCCCAGCCCCACTACGCGCAAGACCTTGTCTTCACTCATGCCGCCGATAATCAGTTCGCGCCGCGAGGCATTCGCGCGGTCGGCCGACAATTCCCAGTTGCTATAGCCGGCATCGCTCATGTATGGCGTCGAGTCCGTATGGCCGGACAGGCCGATGCGGTTCGGCACTTCGTTCAGCACGGAACCGATGGCATGCAGGATTTCCTTGGTGTATGGTTGCAAATTGGCATTGGCCAACGCAAACATGGGGCGGTTTTGCTCGTCGACGATCTGGATGCGCAAGCCTTCGCTGGTGATATCGAGCAGCAACTGGTTCTTGTATTTCTTGAGCAAGGGATTGGCGTCGATGGTCGCCTCGATGCGCGCCTTCAGCACCTGCAGACGGCGGCCTTCTTCGCGTTCGAGCGCGGCCTTGGCCGAGTTGAGGTCGAACGACTTGCGCTGCGGCTCTTCCTGCGCCTTGCGCACTTGCCCATCCTTACGCGACAGGTCCTGGCCGCCGCCCTGGATCACGGAATTACTCTCGCCGCTGCCGGAACCGCCCGCCATCGCCACTTTCAGCGGTGTCTTGAAGAATTCGGAAATGCCGTTCAAGTCGCCCTTCGAGGTCGAGCCGAGCAGCCACATCAGCAAAAAGAAGGCCATCATGGCCGTGACGAAGTCGGCATAGGCGATTTTCCACGCCCCGCCATGGTGCCCGCCAGCCGTCTTCTTGATACGCTTGACGATAATCGGGCGCATGCCTTCATCGGCCATGGCATTCCCCTTCCCTGTACTGCAATTGACTCATGATATCTTTGCGTGTGTTCACTGCTTACTTCGTTTTCGATTTCTTGATGTGCTCTTCGAGCTCAGTGAACGTCGGACGCTCGGTCGAGAACAGTACCTTGCGGCCGAACTCCACGGCCAGCGCCGGCGCATAGCCGTTCAGGCTGGCCAGCAGGGTTACCTTCACGCACTGGAACATCTTGCTCGACTCTTCCAGCTTCTGCTCCAGCAGGCTGGCCAGGGGGCTGACAAAACCGTAGGCCAGCAAGATGCCAAGGAAGGTGCCGACCAGCGCGTGCGCGATCAGCATGCCCAGTTCTGCCGGCGGAATGCCCACCGATTCCATCGTGTGCACCACGCCCATGACGGCGGCGACGATACCGAAAGCGGGCAAGCCGTCGCCAATCTTGGAGATCACGTGGGCCGGCACGGCGCCTTCGTGATGGTGCGTCTCGATCTCGTTATCCATCAGATTTTCGATCTGAAAGGCGTCCATATTGCCCGATACCATCAGGCGCAGGTAATCGGTCATGAATTCGATGATATGGTGGTCGGCCAGCACGGCCGGATACTTGGAAAACAGCGGGCTTTCCTGCGGGCTGTCGATATCGCCTTCGATCGACATCAAGCCTTCCTTGCGCACCTTGCTGAGCACTTCAAACAGCAGTGACATCAGCTCCATGTACAGCTCTTTGGTGTAGCGCGATCCCTTGAAGATGCTGGGCAAGGCGGCCAGGGTGGCCTTGATGGCCTTGTTATTGTTACCAACAAGGAAGGCGCCCAGGGCGGCGCCGCCGATCATCAGCAGCTCCACCGGCTGAAACAGCGCCGCCAGATGGCCTCCCGCCAGCGCGAAGCCGCCAAAAACCGAGGCGCAGACGACGATGTATCCGATTATGACTAACAAGTGCCCTGACTCCCAATTAGGGCCGGGCTTTCGCGCCCGGCATGCTCAAACCAGCTCCCGGCGGCCAGCGGTTGTGCCGCGGGCGGGGAACAGCGACAAAAAGTAACCAAAAGTCGATTGAAATGACCAGCATTTCAACACAATCCAAACAAAATGCCGTGTGGAACTACAATAACGTGAGATTGTCCTCCGAGCAAGCAAATAACGCAGACAATTGCTTAAAAGCACCATATGTAGAGCAAGGGGCCACCCGCTGTGGCGGCAATGGTCTTATCGGGCTCACGCGCCGCAATCTTGAATTCGTAACTAAGAAGCATACTACCGGACAACATTTCCGCTTCGGCCTTGCGCCACAGGGCCGGCATCGCGGCCGGCGACAGGTAGGCAAACACCACATCGTACAGGCCGAAATCGAGCGCCTCGTAGTCGCCGCGCAGGAAACGGGCACGGCTGCCGCTCGCCAGTGCACGCACGCGGCTCACCAGCCACGGCAGCGGCGCCAGTTCGATGCCGTCAAATTGCCCGTCGGGACGGCGCCGTGCCAGATCCAGTACCAGGCCACCCAGGCCGCTGCCGATGTCGACCAAACGCACGCCGGGCCGCTCACTGATCAATTCAGCAACGGCTTGCCATGCTTTCGGACCCGACGGATAAAACGGCACTTGCGTACGAAACGTGGACCAATACAGGCTCAACAGAAAGACAAAGGCCGCCAGGAAGAGCGCCGGCGGCAAGTCCAGCATGCTCGCACCCAGCAAGGCCGGTGCAAACAGCAGGCCGATGGCGCACCACCAGCGCGCCAGGCCCGCGCGCCAGGTGATGGCCGCCGCCAACCCGCCCTGCACGCTGGCCACGGCCAGCAGCGACAGGCTGACGCCGGCGCGCGCCAGGCCATACACCAGCAGTAACATCAGGGGCATGGCCAGCAGCTGGATCAGGATGGCCTTGAACGCGGGCGCGCGCAGGATTTGTTGCAGCATGGGCAAGTCGAAGGAGGAAAAACGCAGTGTACGGCGAAAACGCCATGAAAAACCGGAGTCCGGTCTGGCGACCGGCTCCGGCTTTCGTTATCCATACAGGCTCAGCGTATCAGGCAGCCAGGGCCGACGGCGCTGCGGCGGCCGCTTCATCGCGCGCCTTCTTGGTCTTGCCGGCACGCGAAGGCATGTGGCACAGGCCGCAGACATAATCGGCGTTCAGGTCGAGGCAGTTGACGACAAACTTGCCACCGCACTTGCCGCAAGGCGCCATGGACAGCATCTTACTGCTGAAAAAGCGCACCAGGGTCCAGGCGCGGGTCAGCGACAGCAGCGGCTCCTCGCCTGCTTCGGGCGGCATCTGCTCCAGATACAATTTGTAGGCTTTCATCACCGCCTCGATGCCAGTCGCACCGGCGTGCTCGACGAGGAACTTGTGGATATTGATGAACAGCGAGGAATGGATATTCGGTTGCCAGGTGATGAACCAGTCGGTGGAAAACGGCAGCATGCCCTTGGGCGGCGAGACGCCCTTCAATTCCTTGTACAGATTCAACAGGCGTTCGCGCGACAGCGAGACTTCGGTCTCCAGCAATTGCAAACGGGCGCCCAATTGGATCAATTCGATGGCCAGCTGGATTTCTTGTGCTTCCGATACGACACTTTTCTTGGCCATGCTAGTTGCTCCGGGATTGAGTCAGGTCAAACAGGGGCATGATCAAGCGATTTCTTCGACGCCCTGGCCGGCCATGAGAATGGCGGCGTGCGACTGGGCCAGCGAGCGGTCTTTATTGTAGTTCGTCAGCATGCCAAGGATGGCACTGTCGTCGAAACGGAAACGGGCCAGCATCATGTTGCCACCAGCCAGTTTCAGGATCTGCGCATTGCTCATGCCTTCGATCAATTCGGCGATTTCGGCGGCAATGCCCAAACGAAAGATGGCCGTTACTTTGTCCGCACGAATCATTTGCTGAGCCAGCATCAGGTAGCTCAGGTTGGCGTCGCGAATCTCAGCCATCATATCGTTAGCAGTCATTGTCCATCTCCTCAATCCGTTGAATTCAGCTGACAGTATGTTTGTTGCCAGTGGGATACATTCTGCAGGAGCAACATCAAACGCAACAGAGGCGTAGCACTGTATTTTTGGTCGGGAAATGGCGGATACAAGCGTAGGTGTTTGTCTGACAAACACTGCGCAATCATGGTCGCACGCCCGTAAAGGCGTGGATACTGGAGGGTGCATGGCGTCAGATTTAGCTGACTTTTGGCCTGCATTTAATATCACTTTTCTACAACAACTTGACCTCAGTCAAGCCCATCTACCTATGTAACGGCAGCCTCAACAGGAACTTTAGGACTTTTTTGAAAAATGTTTCAAAAAACTTGCTCACCCTGCCGACAGATTTTCACCGTTCATGTAATCGTTGACGGCAGCGCCTTGCAAAACTTTAGGGAGTTTTGAAAATATTTTAAAAAATCGTGATTTTTTTCGTTGACGCCCCGCAAACGGGTATTTTTCGCCATCCTGCATGCAGGTAATCACGCTTTCATGGCTGGATTTGTTACACTGCCACTTTTGCGTGATACTTTAAGCTTCAAGCAATATCATGCCATCCAGACAAGTATCGACATGAAAGCCACCATGATTTCTCGACATGATTGCAATGCGCGCGACCTCGACGACCCGCTGGCGCCGCTGCGCCTGCAATTCGAGTTGCCCGCTGGCGTGATTTACCTCGACGGCAACTCGCTGGGCGCGCGGCCGAAGGCGGCCCTGGCCCGCGCCCAGCAAGTCATCACGGCCGAATGGGGCACGGACCTGATCCGCAGCTGGAATACGGCTGGCTGGTTCGACTTGCCCAAGCGCCTGGGCGACCGCCTGGCGCCGCTGCTGGGCGCTGGCTCGGGCGAAGTGGTCATCACCGACACCACCTCCATCAACCTGTTCAAGGCCCTGGCCGCCGCCCTGCAGATGCAAGCGGCCGATCCGGCGCGCGCTGCGCGGCGCTGCATCGTCAGCGAACGCAGCAACTTCCCCACCGACTTGTATGTGGCACAAGGCCTGGCTGCCTGGCTCGATCGCGGCTACACCTTGCGCCTGGTCGACAGTCCAGAGGAACTGGTACAGGCCATCGATGCCGATTGCGCCGTCGCCCTACTCACGCACGTGAATTACCGCAGCGGCTACCAGCACGACATGGCCGCCGTCAGCAGCCATTGCCACGCGCAGGGCGCGCTGGCGCTGTGGGACCTGGCCCACTCGGCCGGCGCCGTGCCGCTGGACCTGAACGGCGCGGGCGCCGACCTGGCCGTCGGCTGCACGTATAAATACCTGAATGGCGGCCCCGGTTCGCCCGCCTTCATCTGGGTGCCGGAAAAGCACCAGGCGCGCTTTCGCCAGCCCTTGTCCGGCTGGTGGGGCCACGCCGCGCCATTCGCCATGGAACCCGGATTCACCCCGGCCGACGGCATCGCCCGTGCCCTGTGCGGCACGCAGCCTATCGTCTCGCTGGCCCTGGTCGAATGCGGCCTGGAGATCTTCGCGCAAACGAACATGGAAGCGATCCGCCGCAAGTCGCTGGCCCTGACCGATTTGTTCATCGCACTGGTAGAACAGCGCTGCGCCAGCCATCCGCTGGGCCTCGTCACGCCGCGTGAACATGCACGGCGCGGCAGCCAGGTGAGTTTGACGCACCCGCACGGCTATGCCGTAATGCAGGCGCTGATCGCACGCGGCGTGATCGGCGACTACCGCGAGCCTGCCATCATGCGCTTCGGCTTCACGCCGCTGTACACCAGCTTTGCCGACGTGTGGGATGCCGTCGAGATCCTGCGCGACATCCTCGACACGCAAGCCTACGACATCGCCGCCAAGCGCGACGCGGTCACCTGAACCCGGATAACGAGAAGACCATGAGCAAAGAAAACAGCAGCGGCTGCCCAATGCACCCCAGCGGCCCGCAGGACGCGCAGTGGCATGGCGCGCAGATGGACTTCAGCGAATCGATGAGCTACGGCAATTACCTGGCGCTGGACCGCATCCTCACGGCCCAGCATCCGCTGTCGCCCAACCACAACGAAATGCTGTTCATCGTGCAACACCAGACCAGCGAATTGTGGATGAAGCTGATGCTGCATGAAATGCACGCCGTGCGCGCCAACCTGCAAAGCGGCGAGCTGGCGCCCGCCTTCAAGATGCTGGCCCGCGTGGCGCGCATCATGGACCAGCTGGTGCACGCCTGGGACGTGCTGGCCACCATGACGCCGCCCGAGTACACGGCCATTCGCCCCTACCTGGGCGCCTCGTCCGGCTTCCAGTCCTACCAGTACCGCGAAATCGAATTCATTTTGGGGAACAAGAACGCCGCCCTGCTGAACGTACATACCACGGCACCCGAGACATATGCAGTGCTCGATGCCGCCCTGCGCACGCCGTCCGTCTACGATGAAGCCATCAAGCTGCTGGCGCGCAGCGGCCTGCCTATCGCCCCCGAGCGCCTGAACGCCGACTGGACCCTGCCCACCAGCCCCGACGCCTCCGTCAAGGCGGCATGGTTGGAAGTCTACCGCGACCCGTCGAAACACTGGGCCTTGTATGAACTGGCCGAAAAGCTGGTCGACCTGGAGACGGCCTTCCGCTTCTGGCGCTTCCGCCATGTGACGACGGTGGAGCGCATCATCGGCTTCAAGACAGGCACGGGCGGCACGGCTGGCGTGAGCTATTTGCGCAAGATGCTCGACGTGGTACTGTTCCCGGAGTTGTTTGCACTACGTACAGAACTTTAAGGAGCGTCGATGTCGCCTCTCGTCCTGACCCTGGCCGGCCTGTGGAATTCCGGGCCGCAGCACTGGCAAACCCACTGGGAAGCGCGCCACCCGCAATGGTCGCGCGTGCCGCACCGGGAATGGCAGACGCCGGACAAGGACGAATGGGTGGCAGAACTCGATCGCGCCATTGCCGCCTGCCCGCGTCCACCCGTGCTGGCGGCGCACAGCCTGGCATGCGCGCTGGTGGCCCACTGGGCTGCCGGCGCTTCGCCGCACCGAATCGCCGGCGCCCTCCTCGTCGCCCCCAGCGATGTGGAAGCGCCCTCCTACCCTGCCGGCACGACGGGCTTTGCTCCCATGCCGCTGCAAGCCTTGCCCTTCCCGACCCTGGTCGTCGCCAGCGGCGATGATCCCTACGTCAGCTTCGCACGGGCGCGCGCGTTTGCCGCCGCCTGGGGCAGCGAATTGACCATGATTGGCGACGCAGGCCATATCAATGGCGATACCGGCTACGGTCCCTGGGCTGATGGCGAACAGATGCTGCTGGACTTCTGCGCCGCACACCAGCCCTGAGCCTGTATCAAGGCAACCGCAGCGCATCGACAATCCAGGCCATAGCAATTAGATACAATCAGCGGCTGGCCGCCAGCCTGCGCTGCCACAGCGCCACGTCAATCATGACACCGTCCGCACCCGTATTGCGGATGTAGACGCGGTAGCTGCCCAGCCCCAGGTTGCCATCGAGGTAGGCGGTGCGCTCGTTGCGCTGCAGCCTGGCGCCCTTGGCCATCTGGCGGTAACGCTCGACCACGCTGTCGAAACTGGCATAACTGCGCAGCGCCACTTCCAGGTCGCGCGGCGGGCGCCCTTCGGCGTGGTCCAGCACATTGTTCTGTTTCTTGCCCTTGAGCGTGAGCGGATAGGCAAACACGCCGGCGCCGGCCGACGTCAGCACCGTCGATTTCTCCAGCAGCAACGGCAGCAGCGCAGGCGGAAACGCGGGCGGCAACTGGGCGCGGTTCCAGCCTGGCAGCGCAGGCTGCGCCAGCACATATTCAACACTGGCGATCTTTTGCCCGGCGGCCCCCGTCTCCTTGTCACCGGCGATCAGCGCCAGCATGGGCGGCAGCTGCCTGGCCCAGGCCAGCAAGGGCGCCGCCTCGCCCACCAGCATGCCCTTGCGGTGAAATACCGTCAGCACCGCATTCGGATCGGGATTGCAGACCTTCGCCAGCGGCTGTCCATCAAGACGGCAATGGCCGTTGACCAGGCCAAAGGCGATGATGGCGCCGCGCTTGTCGAGCAGCATGGCACCCCGTTCGCGGCCCTGCATGCGGTCGTTCATCGACGCCAGCAACTGGCGGCCATCGGGCAGCAGCGTGCGCGTGGCGTCGCGCTTTTCGCTGATCGCTTCGAGCGCCTGCTCCAGCAGTAATTCATCGTCTTCCGTGTAGTTGCCACGTGCATAGCCGAAAAAATCGAACAGGGCAGCCCGCACTTGCGGGTCTTCGCTCAGGCGCGGCAAGGGGCCGCCCGCCAGCAGCGAGGACAGGCTTTTCCCGGATGCCGGCGCTTGTGCCGCACTGGCGCTGGCTATCTGCGAAAGGAAACTGGCGGCCACCAGCAAGGCGCCGCCCAGGGAACGGTAGTTCGATAAGGTGATATGCATGTTTCTGTCTGCCTGGGATCTACCCATTATTCCGGCCACGCGTGGCGCGTCGGCGATTTTAGCATGGCGCCAGCGCGCACGCCGTGCGGCTGGCGCGCGGTGTGCGGCCGCCAATCCGACATGTGCGCCCTGATTTTGTGCTGCTCCTTCGTGCGCAATCCACGCCCCCCTGCTGGCGCCCGGCACACAGCTGGCTGATATCACCGCCCCGCACATGCTGCTGCAGGCCGCGCCGGAAGCGGCCGCAGATGCGGTCACCGCCTTTTTCACTGGCCTGTCAGCCCCGCAAGTACCCGCTTAAGCGCGCCCAGGCCAGCCATCAGACGGCTCTTCATGATGCGCCCCAAAGAAAAAGCCGGCCCTCTCACTGGGAAAGGGCCGGCCAGGCTGCGTCTACGACAAGGAGATTACTTCGCCGAATTGAGCAGCAATTCGTTGAGGCGCTTCACAAAACTAGCCGGATCGGCCAGCGAACCGCCTTCGGCCAGCATGGCCTGGTCGAACAGGATGTTGGCCCAATCGCCGAACTTGCCACCTTGCGCATCTTCGTACTTCAAGCGCGCCACCAGCGGGTGATTCGGGTTGATCTCCAGAATCGGCTTCGATTCCGGCGCACTTTGACCGGCAGCTTTCAGCATGCGCAGCAAATTGCCCGACAATTCATTGTCATCGGCCACGAGGCAGGCTGGCGAATCGGTCAGGCGGAAGGTGACGCGCACGTCCTTGGCCTTGTCGGCCAACACGATTTTCATCTTGCCAACCAGGTCGGCGTACGACGTTTCCGTTTCTTCGTGCTCTTTCTTTTCCGCTTCGTCTTCCAGCGCGCCCAGGTCCAGGCCGCCCTTGGCAACGGAGACCAGTTCCTTGCCTTCGAAGTCTTGCAGGAAGGACAGCATCCATTCATCGACACGGTCCGTCAGCAGCAGCACTTCGACGCCCTTCTTGCTGAAGATTTCCAGGTGCGGGCTGTTCTTGGCAGCGGCGTAATTGTCGGCCGTGACGTAGTAAATCTTGTCCTGGCCTTCCTTCATGCGCGCCACGTAGTCGGCGAACGAAGTAATTTGCCCGTCGCTGTCGTTGGCCGTCGAGGCAAAGCGCAGCAGCTTGGCCAGACGCTCCTTGTTGGCCGCGTCTTCGCCGATGCCTTCCTTCAGCACCTGGCCAAACTCCTTCCAGAAGATGGCGTACTTGTCCTTCTTGTCCTGCTCGTCGGCGTTCGCCAGTTCTTCCAGCATGCCCAGCACGCGCTTGGTCGAACCTTCACGGATCACCTTGACGTCACGCGATTCCTGCAGGATTTCGCGCGACACGTTCAGCGGCAGATCGGCCGAATCGATCACCCCGCGCACGAAGCGCAAATAGGTTGGCATCAGCTGCTCGGCATCGTCCATGATGAAGACGCGCTTGACGTACAGCTTGATGCCGCCACGCTTGTTGCGGTCCCACATGTCGAACGGCGCCTTGGCCGGGATGTACAGCAGCTGCGTGTATTCGCTGCGGCCTTCGACCCGGTTATGGGTATATGTGAGCGGCGCCTGGAAGTCGTGCGAGACGTGCTTGTAGAATTCGTCGTACTGTTCCGGCGTGATGTCGGCCTTGTTGCGGGCCCACAGGGCGCTGGCCTGGTTGACGGTTTCGAATTCGTCCTTCAGGACGGTTTCTTTCTTTTCTTCGTCCCACTCTTCTTTCTGCATCACGATCGGCAGCGAGATATGGTCCGAATATTTGCGGATGATGGACTTGATCTTCCAGCTCGACAGCAATTCGTCTTCACCTTCGCGCAAATGCAGGGTGATGTCTGTGCCGCGGCCCGTTTTTTCGATGGTCTCGATGCTGTAATCGCCTTCGCCAGCCGATTCCCAGCGCACGCCATCAAGGGCGTCCACGCCGGCTCGGCGCGTTTCCACGGTAATCTTGTCGGCGACGATGAAGCCCGAATAGAAGCCCACGCCGAACTGGCCGATCAGGGCCGCGTCTTGCTGCTGGTCACCCGACAGCTTGCCGAAGAATTCCTTGGTGCCCGACTTGGCGATGGTACCCAGGTGCGAGATCGCCTCGTCACGGGTCATGCCGATGCCGTTGTCGGAAATGGTGATGGTGCGCGCATCCTTGTCGAAGCTGACCTTGATCTTCAATTCGTGATCGTTACCGTACAGGGCGTCGTTATCGATCGCTTCGAAGCGCAATTTGTCGGCCGCGTCGGAGGCGTTCGAGACCAGTTCGCGCAGGAAGATTTCCTTGTTCGAGTACAGGGAATGGATCATCAGATGCAGCATTTGCTTTACTTCAGTCTGAAAACCCAGGGTTTGCTTTTCGGAGACAGCCATGTTTACCTCATAGTCTTGTGGATGGATGGGACGGATTTTATTGAATTGGGGATGATCGAGGCGATTTCAAGATGCCAATAAGCAAATCCCCCCCCGCTCCAGATCAACACCGGAGAGGAGAGAGATGCTCTCCCATCCTGATGCCCGCGTACAGGCAGCCTGAACGGCCAGCCAGGAGCTGCCAGCCTTCCAGCGCGCGCACCCGGCGCGACAGCCTGACAGCGAACAAGCCCGTGTTCCTGAAGCAGGATCTGGGTATGTTCAATCTTGAAAATGGTCGTGTGCAAAGCCTCGAAACAACTTCAAGGGGGGAGGCTCGCTGCATCCCGCCATGCTGACCAGCGCATACCGCCCCAGGCGCGCAACGCTGGGCTGGACCTCGATGACCTGCAGCTTGCCTGCGGCGATCCTTGCCTTGGCGGTCGCGAACATGCCGAAAAAAATAGCGTCGGTGACTTCGACGACGTCCAGCATGCCGTTGATATCTTCGCTGTTAATCGCCATTATCCCATTCGGATGCGCCTCGGCGCCCAGTTCGGTGGCCAGATTGCGCGAAATTTCATCGCTCAAAGGCGTCGACATCACGGGATATTGACGCAACATGGTGAGATCAATCTGCTGCTGGAGCCGCAGCGGATGGCCGGCGCGACCAATAAAGCCGCCCGCCAGCGGAGTCAGTGGCTCGATGCGTAAATCTTCGAAGGCGGTCAATGCCCTCAGGTCAATTGCAATGATATTAACCGTTTCATTGCGCAATGCCTGGGTGAGCAGGCTGACCGATCCCCGCGAAACATGCACCTGCACTTTTGGATTATATGTTGCCATCTGAATCAGAAACGGCGCCACACAGCGAAGATGAACACATCGGCGCGCGCGCCATGATGGACGCGGGGGTGTTGGACAATCCAAAAGTGGACGCGGTGTTCGGCTTGCATCTCATTCCGGGGTATTCCGTGAGCACGATCGGCTACCGGCCAAGCGCGATCCTCGCGTCGGGCGACACCTTTGCGATCAAGGTGAGCGGCAAGCAGACGCATGGCGGCTTCCCATGGAATGGCATCGATCCGATCGTCAGTGCCGCACAGATCGTGATGGGCCTACAGACCGTGGTTAGCCGTCAATTGAACTTGACGAAGGAGGCCGCTGTTATTTCCATCGGTTCGATCCACGGCGGAAATCGCGAGAATATCATTCCCGAGAACGTCGAATTGCGTGGAACGGTGCGCACCTTTGATAATCAGATGCGCGACGACACGCTCAGCCGGATGCGCATCACGGCCGAATCCATTGCGCAAGCAAGCGGCGCGAAGGCGGAGGTCCATTTCTTGAAGCCGTCTTACCTGGCCACGGTCAATGATGCGAACTTGACCGAGCAGATGCTGCCGACGATGAAGCAAATTGCCGGGCAAAAAGCCATCCTGGTGCCGAAATCGAGTGCCTCGGAAGACTTTTCCGAGTTCCAGCAAAAAGTGCCGGGCGTGTTCTTTTTCCTCGGCTCGACCGATCCTAAAAAGGATGCGGCAACAGCTGCGCCCAACTATTCGCCCAAGTTTGAAATCGATGAGGCGTCGCTGGCCATCGGCACCCGGGCGATGACCGCACTGGCGCTCGACTTCCTGTCGCTGCCGTAAAGCGAGCCGGCGCCAGGTGCGCGAGCAGGCGCGTGCCAGGCCGAAACCGCACAAGCACATGCAGCAAAAATCATGTTGAAGTGCCAGACAATTCCTGACCTGGGTGGGCTCAACGTCCCAGCTCACGGGCAAAAAATGCCCACACGCGTTCATCCTGCACGGTCGCCAGGTTCAGGCGCATGCAGGTCGATGGCAGCTGGCGCGGCGAAAACAGGCTTCCCGGCGCCAGCACCAGCCCTTCGGCCAGCGCCTTTTCAGCCAGCACATTGGTGTCGCAGGCTGCATCGGCCCAGACAAACATACCGGCCGGCGCAGGGTCGAAATGCAGGCCGGCCTGCTCGATGCGGCGGTAGCTGGCGTCGCGCACCTTGTCGAGGCGCGCGCGCAGGCGCTCGGCGTGCTTGCGGTACAGCCCCTGCGAGAGGATTTTATATACCACCCGTTCGCCGATATCACTGGTGGTGAGCGTGGCGAGCATCTTGCGGTCGGCCAGGCGCTGCGCCCGCTCCGGCGAAGTAGCGATGAAGCCGACGCGCAGATTGGCCGACAGGCTCTTGGAAAAGCCGCCCAGGTAAATCACGCGGCGCAACTGGTCCAGCGCGGCCAGGCGCGTGGCCGGCTGCACCAGGCCAGCTGCACCGGGATGCATGTCGCAGTAAATATCATCTTCGACGATGAGGAAATCGTGCTGTTCGGCCAGACGCAGCACCTGGAAGGCCTTGGCCGCCGACAGCGATGTCGAGCTGGGATTGTGCAGCACCGAGTTGATCACAAACAGCTTGGGACGGTGCAGCGCTGCCATCTCGGCCAGCAGCGCGATATCCGGGCCGTCGGCCAGGCGCGGAATGCCGATGACGTTCATGCCCATGGCGGCAAAGGCGCCAAACATCATCCAGTACGCGGGGTCGTCGACGAAAATGGTGTCGCCGGGACGCGCAAACTCGCGCGCCACCAGGTCCAGCGCCTGCATCACGCCTGCCGTGGTGACGATCTGCTCGGGCGGGCAGGCGATTTCCAGCCCTCCCAGTTTCAGCTGCAACTGTTGCCGTAGCGGCAAAAATCCCTGCGGCATACCGTAACCCAGCAGCAAGGCGCCCGGCTGGCGGCTGACCTCACGCAAGGCGCGCGCCACCAATTCGCCATCGAGCCACTCGGCAGGCAGCATGCCGGAGCCAGGCGCGGGGCCGCCTGGCGTCTGGCGGAACATATTGCGGATCAGCCAGACCACGTCCATGGGCTGCGCCCGCAGCTCGACCGCGCCAGGCGGCTGCGGCAGCGGCAGCGGCGTATTCAGCGCCGAGCGCTCGCGCACGAAAAAGCCGGCCCCACGCCGCGATTCGAGGTAGCCGCGCGCCACCAGCTTGTCGTAGCTGGCCACCACCGTGGCGCACGACACGCCAAGGCTGGCAGCGCACTGGCGGATGGAAGGCATGCGCGCGCCGCCGCGCAGCAGCTTGTCGTCGATGCGCGCCGCCAGTGAACGGACGATCTGGTCGATCAGGGTTTCGCCCGAGGCGCGCGACAGCAAAGGCAGCGGTGGTGATGCAGGTGTATTGCTCATCTGACCATCACAGTATAGGAAATTATGCATCAAAGTGTATTTGTACTGTACTGCTATTCAGTTCTAGGATAGCAGCATAGGGCACATAAAACACATACATTCACGCGCCCCCACCCCACCAGCACCAGGAAACCCATGCCATTGCACGCCAGCGCCGCCCCCGCCAGCCAGCCGCCCCGCCTCAGCGCCGACCGCAAGGGTCTGCTGCTGGGCTTGATCGCCGTCGCGCTCTTCAGCCTGACCCTGCCGTTCACGCGGCTGGCCGTGGCCGAACTCGATCCCACCTTTGTCGCCCTGGGCCGCGCCCTGGTGGCGGCCACCTTGGCGGGCCTGTGGCTGTGGCACCGGCGCGCGCCCTTGCCGCAGCGCGAGCAATGGCTGCCGCTGGCGCTGGTGTCGCTGGGCTGCGTGCTGGGCTTCCCCTGGCTGACCTCGATCGCCATGCGCAGCCTGCCCGCCTCGCACGGCGCCGTGCTGGTCGGCATCTTGCCGCTGGCGACCGCCGTGTTTGCCGTGCTGCGCGGCAAGGAGCGCCCCTCGCCTGGTTTCTGGCTAATGGCGCTGGCTGGCACGGCGCTGGTGGTGGTATTCGCGCTGCGCCAGGGCGGCGGCAGCTTCCACCTGGCCGATATGCTGATGTTCGCCGCCGTGCTGCTCGGTGCGCTGGGCTATGCGGAAGGCGGGCGCCTGGCGCAAGCCATGCCGGGTCAGCATGTGATTTCCTGGGCGCTGCTGCTGGCCGTGCCGTTCGTGCTGCCGGTGGTGCTGTGGAATGCCTGGCCGCAGCGCGCGCTGATGGCGCAGGCCAGCGGCGCGGCCTGGCTGGGCTTTGCGTATATTTCCGTGTTTTCCATGTTCATCGGCTTTTTTTTCTGGTACCGCGGCATGGCGCTGGGCGGCGTGGCGCGCGTGGGCCAGACGCAATTGCTGCAACCATTCCTCACCCTGCTGGGTGCTAACGTGCTGCTGGGCGAGCCATTGACGGGTGCCAGCCTGCTGTTTGCTGGCGCCGTGATCGCCGTGGTGGCGGCCGGACGCAAGCTGAAATAAGGCGCGGATGCACCGCAGTGGGCTTCCTGACAAGTACGTCGTACAATACCGCAGCAGTTTGGGCGGCGCCTACCCGGCGGCGCCTGTTCAAGGCCGCCACAAGCGGACCATAAAACCAGCCGGCGCAGCTCGGCATCTTCTGTGAGACTCGTATGAAAATTGACAATCCGAATCCGATCCAATGGCGCTTTGCCGAACGCGCGGAACAGCTGCAAAGCTCGTTCATCCGCGAAATCCTGAAGATCACGCAGCGCCCTGAAATTATCTCGTTTGCCGGCGGCCTGCCTTCGCCCGCCACCTTCCCCGTCGAGGAAATGAAGACCGCCTTCGACAAGGTCCTGTCGAACAATGGCAAGGTGGCCCTGCAATACGGCCCCACAGACGGCTATCTGCCGCTGCGCCAGTGGATCGCCGACTCGCTGTCAAGCACGGGCAGCAGCATCGCGCCGGAACAGGTGCTGATGACGTCCGGCTCGCAGCAGGCGCTGGACTTGCTGGGCAAGGTACTGATCGACGAAGGCAGCCGCGTGCTGGTGGAAACCCCCAGCTACCTGGGCGCGCTGCAGGCGTTTTCCGTCTACCGTCCCGAATTCGTTTCCGTCGATACCGATGATGAAGGCCTGGTGCCGTCCTCCATCGCCCCCGTCGCCGATGGCGCGCGCCTCCTGTACGCGCTGCCGAACTTCCAGAACCCGACGGGCCGCAGCCTGTCCGTGGCGCGCCGCGTGGAATTGGTGGAAACCTGCGCCCGCCATGGCCTGCCGCTGATCGAAGATGATCCGTACGGCGCCTTGAGCTACAGCGGCGAGCCGTATCCGAAGATGATCAACATGAATCCAGATGGCGTGATCTACATGGGCTCGTTCTCCAAGGTGCTCACGCCCGGCATCCGCCTCGGCTACGTGGTGGCGCCGCTGCCGCTGGTACGCCGTTTGGAACTGGCCAAGCAGGCGGCCGACCTGCACACCTCGCAGCTGACGCAGATGGTGGTGCATGAAGTGATCAAGGACGGCTTCCTGGATCGGCATATCCCCAGCATCCGCAGCCTGTACGGCAATCAGTGCCAGGCCATGCTGTCGGCGCTGGAAGAACACTTCCCGGCCGGCGTCAGCTGGACCAAACCGGAAGGCGGCATGTTCATCTGGGTCACCCTGCCGAAACACATCGACGCGATGAAACTGCTCGACGAAGCCATCGCCAGCAAGGTGGCCTTCGTGCCGGGCGCGCCGTTCTATGCGAACACGCCGGAAACGCACACCCTGCGCCTGTCCTTCGTGACGGTGCCACCAGAACGCATCCGCGAGGGTATTGCCATCCTGGGCAAGCTGATCGCCGCAAAAATGTAATATGCTCTTCACGCCCCGCAGCCAGCGGGGCGTCCCCCTCTTCCCCCACCAGCACCGGCACGTCTCTTTTTCCTTCAAAAACAGTCTTTACGGCAACAACTTCGTACATTTATTTTTAAAAATGTCATAAATATAATATTCTACTGCATTATAGAGTGTCGATTTTTCACCCAAAGAATTGGCAAAGCGGTATGATTTGGCCAACGTATCAGATTTGAATCCGGTCAGCCTTTGACTACACGTGTACATGCGCTCACGGTCCGCGCTCTGCGGCCAGGGCAACACCTCCGTCACCACCATGTCCGCCGCCATCTTCGGCGGCCATGGCTTGCGGGGCTTCGGCATCACCGAAAGTGCAGCAAACGCTGGCTCAGCGCAGAACATCCGAAAGGCCGGTACCATGAGTCCAGGCAGTGTGGGGTATCCCCAGCGGCGCGAAGCCGCCATTTTGATTGTCGATGATGCGCCGGCCAACCTTGAGCTGCTGCGCAAGCTCATGAGCGAACAGGGGTATCAGACTTACGTTGCCACGTCCGGCGAACGGGCGCTGGCGATCGCCCAGCGCGCCCACCCTGACCTGATCCTGCTCGACGTGCTGATGCCGGGCATGGATGGCATCGAAACGTGCTACCGCCTCAAGCAGCATCCGCTGACGAAGCGCATCCCCGTCATCTTCATGAGCGCCAAGACGGAAACGGAAGACGTGGTCGCCGGCTTCGACTGCGGCGCCGTCGATTACATCAGCAAGCCGCTGCGCATGGCCGAAGTGTGCGCGCGCGTGCGCGCCCAGCTGCAGATCCGCAGCAATAACGAAACCCAGCAGGAACAGGCCGAACGCCTGCGCACCATCGTCAACAACATGGCCGAGGGCCTGCTGATCATCGAGGCCGATGGCCGCATCCAGTACACCAATCCCGCCTGCGACCAGTACCTGGGCTACCGCGAAAACGAACTGACCGGACGTTCGATCGGCGAGCTGCTCAGCCCTCTGGAGACGCAGGAGTATCTCGATTATTTTGCCATGTACGCGGCCAATCCGGAAACGGCGCACAACCACGGCACGCGCGAAGTGGCGATCCGCCACCGCAATGGCGAGGCGCTGAGCATGGACCTGACGCTCACGCCCATGTATCTACGCCAGCCCCTGTATATCGGCCTGCTGCACGACATCACGCACCACAAGCAGTCGGAAGACGCACTGCAGCGCGCCGCCTACCTCGACCCGCTGACAAAGATCGCCAACCGCCGGCATTTCGACAGCTTCCTGGAAAAAGAATGGCAGCGCGCCGTGCGCGGCGGCAGCGCCCTGTCGCTGGTGGTGCTCGACGTCGACCACTTCAAACTCTACAACGACAGCCTGGGCCACCCGGCCGGCGACAGCTGCCTGCAGCAGGTGGCGCAGGCCATCGCCTCGCACGCCGGCCGTTCGGGCGACCTGGCGGCCCGCTACGGCGGCGAGGAATTCGTCCTGCTGTTTGCCGAGACGGACGCCGACAGCGCCCTGCACCTGGCCGAAGCCATCCGCGCCCACATCGAAGCGCTGCAACTGCCGCACCCCCGCTCCGCCACTTCGCCCTGGATCACCGTCAGCATCGGCGTGGCGACCATCCACCCGCACCAGCTGGACGACCGCAAGGCACTGTTCGTCGCCGCCGACCGCGCCCTGTATGTGGCCAAGGAAGGGGGCCGCAACCAGGTCCGCGCCACACATTCGGGCAGCACGGCCTGGGAAACGGTCAAGGCGCTCGTCCTGCGCTAGCTGCTTTCACATTCACCTTCACCTTCACTTTTCAGGATAGCCAGTAATTTCCGCGATCTCGCGGTATAGCGGTTGCAGCCGCGCATACATCTTCTGGTACACGCGCCGGTACAGCTGTTCATAGATTTTCCGGTGCTCGGGATGCGGCTGGAACACCCGGCCCTTGCGCGTCATGGCTTGCACGGCGGCGGGAAAGTCAGCATGCCAGCCCAGGCCCACGGCGGCGGCAATGGCCGCGCCCAGGCCCGAACTTTCATACACGTGCGCGCGCGCGGCGGGCAAGCCGAAGATATCGGCCGTCAGCTGCATGGCGGCGTCGCTTTGCGAGCCACCGCCGGCGATGCGCAGCTCGGTGATAGGGATGCCGCTGCGCTGTTCGATGCGCTCCTTGCCTTCGCGCAGCGCATATGCCAGCCCTTCCAGGATGGCGCGGTACATGTGTGCGCGCGTATGCACGTCGCCAAAGCCGATCATGGCGCCCTTCGCTTCCGGCCCCGGCACCTTGATGCCGGGACTCCAGTACGGCTGCAGCATCAAGCCCATGGAACCGGGTGGCACGGCGTCGACCAGGCGGTCGAACAGCGCCTCGGCGGAGAGTCCCGTGCCATCTTCGGCGGCGGCGGCCCGTTCGCGGTCGCCAAACTGTTCCTTGAACCAGTTGACCATCCAGTAGCCGCGAAAGATCTGCACTTCCGTGCTATAGGCGCCCGGCATGGCGGCCGGATACGGCGGGATGAAGCGCGTCACTTCCACGTATTTGCGGTTCGTCGTGTTGATGGTGGCCGTGGTGCCGTAGCTGAGGCAGGCCACGTGCGGCTCGACGCAGCCGGCGCCCAGCACTTCGCAAGCCTTGTCGGCGGCCGCCGCCAGCAAGGGCGTGCCCTCCGGGATGCCCGTCGCCGCAGCGGCAGCCTTTGTTATGGCGCCCATGCGCGTGCCCGGCGTGACCAGTTCGGGCAGCATCGAAGGCTTGAGCGCGAGAGCCTGCCACTTCCAGTCGAAGCGCCCGGCCCAGGCGTGGCGCTTGTAGTCGAACGGGATATACGCCACTTGCGAACCCGTCGAATCGAGATACTTTCCGCACAGGCGGTGGTTCAAAAACCCCGACAACAACAGGAATTTATGCGTACGGCGCCAGATCTCGGGCTGCTGCGCGGCGATCCAGTTAATCTCGGCCTCGCGGCGAAAATACGCGATCGTGCCATCGAGGCGCGTGGCGCGAAAAATGGCCCGCCACCAGGGCGCCAGCCGGGGAATGTCGCGCGTGCTGCGCTGGTCCAGCCAGGTGATTGCGGCACGCAAGGGCGCGCCATGCTCGTCCACGTTGACGACCGTGCCGCGCTGCGTGGTCACGGCCACGCCATGCACCGATGATTTTTCAATGGCTGTACTGCGCCACAGCTGCTGGCACGCTTCGCACACGGCTTGCCAGTAGCCATCGGCGTCATGCTCGGCCCAGCCAGGGTGCGCGGAAAAATACGGTTCCAGGAACACTTGCGCCTTGGCCGCCAGCTTGCCTTCTTTATCAAACAACAGCGCACGCACGCTTTGCGTGCCATTGTCGATAGAGAGGATATAGGGACCGGCATGCAGCGGCGCGCTCATGGCAACGCCAACGCCAGGTCAAACAGGATGGTCTCGATGCTGTTCTCCTTTTTATATTTTTTATCATTTATTCATTCGCCCTGCGGCACGCTGTAATGGCTGCGCCACAGGGCCAGGTAGCGCTCCTGCTCCGCTTCCCAGCGCGCATCGTCCCAGCCAAGTTCGCCCTGGCAGATGGCGCGCAGGCGCGGCATGATGGCAAGCGCGCCGCCAGCGAGCTGCAGGCCGAGGCGCGTGCGCCGCAGCAGCAAGTCGTCCAGGTGCTGCACATCTTCCTGGCGCGCGCCCCAGCGCAGCTGCGCCCACAGGGTTTGCGTGCCGGGCACCGGCGCCAATTCGCCATCGTGCGCCGCATCGCACAGCGCCTGCGCGGCCGCGCCATGGCGGCCCAGCAGGCGCTCACGCTGTTGGCCATCGAGCGCCATGGCCTTGCCAGCCAGCGGTGCTGGCTGGTCGAAAATGGGCAACGGCCGCAAGTGCGCCTGCCAGCCTGGCAGCAGCGGCGCGGCGCGGCGCAGCGCGTCGAGGGCGATCACGCGGAACGTCGTCAGCTTGCCGCCCGCGACCGTCAGCAAGCCGTTTTCCAGCCATAGCGCATGTTCGCGCGCTTCCTTTGACGGGTCAAGCTGGCCGCTGTCGATCACGGGGCGCACACCGGAAAACGTGGCCAGCACATCTTTTTCACCCAGCGCCAGCTGCGGGAACTGCCACTGCAATGCGGCGAGCAGATAGGCGAGTTCAGCGCGCGTGATGGCCGCCTCGTTTTCCAGGCTGCCAGCGTGATCGACATCGGTGGTGCCCACCAGGGTCACGCCCTCCCACGGATAGGCAAACACGGGGCGGCCATCGTGCGGATGCATCAGGCTGACGGCTTGCGCCAGCGGCAAGCGCCAGGCGGGCAGCAGCAGATGGCTGCCGCGCAAAGGCCGCAGTTTCGGCTGCGCACCCACTTGCCCGCGCAAGTTGTCGGCCCAGGCGCCCGTGGCGCTGATCACCAGGCGCGCACGCACGGCAGGCGTGGCGCCGCCAACGGCATCTTTCAGCGTGGCGCCCACGACTTTTCCTGTTTTTTCATCCCCCTCGCGCAGCAAGGCGTCCACGCCCAGGTAATTGACGGCCACGCCGCCGTGGCGCCGCGCTTCCTGCAGCACGCGCAGCACCAGGCGCGCATCGTCCGTCTTGGCATCCTGGTACAGCATGCCGCCGCGCAAACCCTCACGTTCGATGTGCGGCGCCAGCATGGCAAAGTCCGCCGCATCGACGTAGCGGCGCGCGCGCCGGCCAGCCATGACGTCATAGATGGCCAGGCCCAGCATGAACTGGCGCCGGCCCGGCTTCCTGCCGAGATAATCGCCAAAGGCAAAGCCTTGCGGCTCGACCAGTCCCGCCGCATCCGTCAGCAAGGCTTGCCGTTCATGCACCGACTCGCGCGTCATCGCGAACTGCCCCTGTTTGAGATAGCGCAAGCCGCCGTGCACCAGTTTCGATGAGCGGCTCGACGTGCCCCAGGCGAAATCGCGCTGTTCCACCAGCAGGGCTTTCAAGCCGCGCCGCGATGCTTCGAGCAAGATGCCGGCGCCCGTGATGCCGCCGCCGACGATCAGCACATCCCACTCGCGCGCCAGGATGGCGGGCAAATCTTCCCTGAGCAAGCCATGGTTCACAATATGGCCCCGGCATCAGGCAGCAATTTACCGGGATTCATCATGCCCTGCGGGTCCACCTGCCGAAACAGCGCGCGCATGGCCGCGATACCCAGCTCGCCCTTTTCGGCCGCCAGCCACGGCGCGTGATCGGTGCCCACGCCATGCTGATGGCTGATGGTGCCGCCGTTGGCCACGATGGCCGCGCTGGCCGCGTCTTTCAGGCTGCGCCAGCGCGCCATGTTTTCCTCGAACGTGGGCGCCAGCCGGTACACATAGGTGGTGTAGACGCTGGCGCCCTGCGCGTACACGTGCGACAGATGCGTGTACGCGTGCACTTGCTCGCCATGCGCGGCCAGCGCAGCGGTACCGGCCTGCTCCAGCGCCGCCATCATCAAAGTCACGCGGGGCCAGTCGACGGCCGTCTCCACCGTGTCGATCACGTAGCCATGCTCCCAGGCGCCATTGCGCAGATACACATTGCGAAAGCGCCCCTGCTTCCATTTGTCGCCCATGTGGCGCCCCACGTGCACGCCTTTGTTGCGCCGCGCCAGCGACAAGGCGCCACGCAAGGCCGCGCGCGCCGGCCCCGCTTCCCCGCTGACGCCCACCATCAGCATGCACTTGCCGTCGCCGCAGCCGCGCAGGGACAAATAACGTTCCAACAGTCCCACCAGTTTCTTGTGCCCGGCCAGGGTCAGCATGGTTTGCGTCTCCAGTGCATTCGACAGGCGCAGCATGGATAGCTGCAGATCGGCCTGCGCCAGCGCCCGCACGGCCGCTTGCGCCTGCGCCCAACTGGCAAAGAACACGGCGTGGAACGCTTCATAGGGCGGCAGCGGCACGATGCGCACGGTGGCCTGCGTGACGATGCCCATCCTGCCTTCCGAGCCAAGTACCATTTCGCGCAGGTCGATGCCAGCGGCCGAGGCAGGAAACGTGGGGATCGTCAGGGTACCGGCCGGCGTTTCCACTTCGCCGCCCGCGAACAGATGCTCGATGCGGCCATAGCGCAGGGACTGCTGGCCAGACGAGCGCGTGGCGATCCAGCCACCCAGGGTCGAATACTCGAACGACTGCGGATAGTGTCCCAGGGTATAGCCGTGCGCGCGCAACTGCGCTTCCAGGTCGGGGCCATACACGCCCGCGCCAAACGTGGCCAGCTGCGCTTCGCGGTCCAGGTGGCCCAGCGCGCACAGATGCCTGAGGCTGAGCGCCAGCACGGGACGCGCGCCCGGCGCCACCGTCAAATGCCCGGCCACGCTGGTGCCGCCGCCGTGTGGAATCACGGCCACGCAAGCCTGGCGTGCGTAGTCGAGCAACTGGCGCACCTGCTGCGCGCTGTCTGGAAAGGCCACGCCATCGGGCACGGCACCGATGCGGCCGTGGCGCAGCTTGAACCAGTCGGGCAGGCTTTGACCCAGCGCATGGCGCACGCGCGTGGCCGGCGCAGTATCGATCAGCGGATGCGGCACCAGGCGCGAAGCGGGCACCCGCGCGCAAGCGTCTTCGAAGCTGGCGTCCACGCTGGGGCTGCCCGGCCCCAGCCGCTCGCCCAGGAATGCCAGCGCCTCCCCGCTCAGCGCATACACGATGCTCTCGTCCCCCCAGCCATTCCAGCGTTGCATCAATGCTCCCTTGTCAGTCCCAGTTGCGCGCCACGGCGGCTTGCTATACTGTTCTTTCCTGATCTATTGCCTGATCTATTGCCTGACCTTCTTGCCAGATCTAATTGCCAGATCAATAGCATATGCCGCCACAGACGACGGGTATTGGTTTTTCATGACAATCGCATTGTTCCATCATGACACGCACTGACAGCCACCACGCGCAAGGGCGGGTCGCGGCCGCCTATCTGCAGCCGCTGCTGGAGGCGGCTGGCGCGCATGGCATTGATGGCGCCACCCTGGCGCAGGCAGCGGGCGTGGCGCCGCACAGCTTGGAGGCGCCTACGGCCACCCTGGCCGCGCGCGACTATGTGCGCTTGCTCGACGCAGGCGCCAGCCTGGCGGGCGACGCGCATTTCGGCCTGCACGTGGGCCAGCGCGTGCGCATGGGCACGTATAGCGCCTATGGCTTGATCTTGCTCAGTTGCAAGGACGTGGGTCAGGCGCTGGAACAGACGGCCCGCTATGAACGGCTGGCGCACGACCTGGGCCGCTCTACCCTGCTGCGCGACGGCGCCCTCGCGCATTACCGCTGGACCAGCCACTACCCGGCCGCCAGCCGGCACCTGGTCGACAGCGTCTTTGCGGGCATCCGCGTGTGCGGCGACTGGCTGGCCGGCATGCCGCTGCCGCCGGCCCAGCTGGCGTTCACCCACGATGGCGGCGGCGACTTGCTGTGCCACGCCACGCACCGCGACGAATACGTGCGCGTGCTGGGCAGCCTGCCCGCCTTCGGCGCCGACGCCAACACGGCCACGTTCGATGCACAAGTACTGGACTGGCCCGTGCCGAACGCCGATGTCAGCCTGTATCCCGTGCTATGCCTGCATGCGGAGCAATTGCTGGCGCAGCGCCAAGGCAATGCTGGCAGCGTGGAGGGCATCGATGCGCAGGTGCGCACTGCCATCGCCGCCGGCCTGCGCCACGGTGCGGCAAGGCTGGCCGATGTGGCCGCCGCACTGGCCGTCACGCCGCGCACCCTGCAGCGCAAGCTGGCCGACGCGGGCACCAGTTTCCAGGCCGTGCTGGACCAGGTCCGCTATGGCCTGGCGCGCGACTACCTGCGCCAGCCGGGCGTGTCGCTGGTCGACATCGCCTTTTTATTGGGCTACCAGGAGCAAAGCGCCTTCAACCACGCGTTTCGCACCTGGGCCGGCACCAATCCCGGCGCCTGGCGCGAACAGGTCCGCCAGCAAGCCTTGTAGGCGTGTTCCTGGCATGCGCAGCAGGTTTTCTGGCTATACTGGCATAGGCTATGCTTCCCACGATCACTCCAACCCGTAATGCAAAGGATTAATATGCAACTCAAGGACAAAGTCGCACTGATTACCGGCGCCGCCAGCGGCATCGGCAAGGAAATGGCGATTGAATACGCGAAACAAGGCGCCAAGGTCGTCATCGCCGACCTGGCCCTGGAAGCGGCCAGCAAGACGGCCGAGGAAATCAAGCAGGCGGGCGGCCAGGCGTTTGCCGTCGCCATGGATGTCTCCAGCGAAGAGCAGGTCGACAAGGGCGTGGCCGATGCCGTGGCCCACTTCGGCGGCATCGACATCCTGATCAGCAATGCCGGCATCCAGATCATCAGCCCCGTCGTCGATTACCCGTTCGAGCAGTGGAAAAAGATGCTGGCCATCCACCTGGACGGTGCTTTTCTGACCACGCGCGCCTGTATGCGCGAAATGATCAAGGAGGGCCGCGGCGGCGCCATCATTTACATGGGCTCCGTGCACTCGCACGAAGGTTCGCCCTTCAAGAGCGCCTATGTTGCAGCCAAGCATGGTCTGCTGGGCCTGGCCAAGGTGGTGGCCAAGGAGGGCGCGAAAGACGGCATCCGCGCCAACGTCATCTGCCCCGGTTTCGTACGCACGCCGCTGGTCGACAAGCAAATCCCCGAGCAGGCGGCCCAGCTGAACATCAGCGAAGAAGACGTGATCAAGAAAGTGATGCTGAAAGACACCATCGACGGCGAATTCACCACCACGCAAGACGTGGCGCAAACTGCCGTCTTCCTGGCCGCCTTCCCGTCGACAGCCTTGAGCGGACAATCCATCGTGGTGAGCCACGGCTGGCATATGCAATAACACCTGCAATAAGCCGTCCTTGCACGGCAGCAAAAAAATGAGGCGCCGAAGCGCCTCATTTTTTCATGCACGCACCGCTCAGGAAGCGGTGACCAATTCCACCTTGGCCGGCTTGGCCGCCTCGTGCAGCACCGCCTTGCGCACGCTCGCCACTTCACTTGCCGTGGCGGCCGGCGCCTGGTTGCCCCAGCTGTGGCGCACGAACGTGGCCAACTGCGCCACTTCCTCATCCGTCATGCGCCAGGCAAAGCCCGGCATGCCCAGATTCGATGGCGCGCTTTGCGTCGATGGCAAGGTCGAGCCAGCCAGGATGACGCGGATCAGCGAGGTCGGATTGCCGGCCAGCACGGACGGATTGCCCGCCAGCGCAGGGAACACCTTCGCGTTCGACACGCCATCGCTGCGGTGGCAGGCCGCGCAATTATCGAGATACAACTGCGCACCCCTGCCCTCTTCGCGCCCCGCCTTGAGGGCGAGGGCCGTATCGTTGCTGGCCCGGTAACTGCCCGGCTCCGATGCTGCTGCGGGCAGAGTTTTCAGGTAAGCGGCGACGGCTTGCAGATCCGGCTCGGTCAAGTGCTGCGTGCTGTGCTTGACCACCTCGGCCATCGGACTGCCGAGCACGGCATAGCGGGCATTGCGTGCACCACGCAGCGTGTCGACGATGTCCTGCTCGGACCAGCGGCCCAGGCCGGCCGCCTGGTCGCCGCGCAGGTTGACGGCCAGCCAGCCGTCGATCACCGGGCCGCCCGACAGGTAGCGCGGGTCGCCGTCGTCCAGCGCCAGCTCCTGCAGCGTGGCGGCGCGCGGCGTGTGGCAACTGCCGCAGTGGCCCAGGCTTTGCACCAGATAGGCGCCGCGCGCAATGGCGCCATTCTGGTACTTCGACAGCATCAAAGGCGCGTCCGGCACGGCTGGCGCGAAGGTCTTGCGCCAGATGGCCAGTGGCCAGCGGATCGACAGCGGCCAGGCGATGTCGCTGTCGCGGTTAGCCGTCGGGACGGCCGCTACGCCTTGCATGAAGTAAGCATACAGCGCCCGCACGTCGTCATCCGTCATGCGCGCATACGAAGGATAGGGCATGGCCGGGTACAGCGTGCCGCCCTGCGGCGTCATGCCGTGCCGCACGGCGCGGTCAAAATCGTTCAGGCTGTAATTGCCGATGCCGTACTGCTTGTCGGGCGTGATATTGGTGCTGTACAGGGTACCGATCGGCGTGGCCATGGCCAGTGCGCCGGCGAACGGCTTGCCGCCCGGCGCCGTGTGGCAGGCGATGCAGTCGGCCGCGGTGGCCACGTAGCGGCCCGTATCGATCAGGGCCGCCAGCTCGCCATCGGCCGCTACCGGCGCGATGGCGCGCGTGGAGGTGGACAGCATGGCGTAGCCGAAGGCGCCAGCGAGGCCCAGCACGACAATACCGGCGGCGCCGGCCAGGCATTTTTTGGAAGTCATTTTTCTCATCGCTTGTCCTTATGCCTGCACCAGCGGGCCGGGGTTCTTCAGATACTGCTCGCGGATCGCCGTAGCGCACCAGTAGGTCAGCGCGCCGACCATGCCGGTCGGGTTGTAGCCATTGTTTTGCGGGAAAGCGTTGGCGCCCGGCGCAAACACGTTCGACACATCCCACGATTGCAGGTAGCGGTTCAGCGGCGACGTTGTCGGATCGCTGCCCATGATGGCGCCGCCGCAAGTGTGCGTGGACTGGTACTGCGTGATGTTGTAGTGCGAGCCATCCTTCTTGGCGTCGCCCTTCATCGCCTTCGGCCCCAGCACCTTGCACATGTCGGTGGCCTTCTCGACCAGGTATTGCGAGGCCTTGATCTCGTTGTCATGCCAGTCGAAGGTCATGCGCAGCAGCGGACGGCCGAACGCATCCCGGTAGGTCGGATCGAGATCGAGGTAGGCGTCGTCGTATGCCATGCACGAACCTTGCACCTCGTAGTAGAACGAGTGCAGGAAGGAGTCCTTGACGCCCTTCTTCCACGCGCTGCCCCAGTTCGGCACGCCAGGCTCGGTCTGGATGCCGCGCACCGGGCCGGCGCCGGGCTGGCGCGCCCAGATGATGCCGCCGCCGATGTAGCCGGTCTTGGCGCTGTCGTTGCGGTTGCCGTTGAGGTCGTCGAAGGTGGCGCCGCCGCCGCCGATGCCGATGAAGCCGTTGGCGTGCACGCTCTTGTCGAAGAACATCACCACCCGGTTCAGGTTCTGGTACGAGTAGTTGCGGCCCACGGTGCCGGTCTTGCTGACCGGGTCGTACGGCTTGCCGATGCCCGACACCAGCATCATGTGCACGTTAAACAGCGAGAACGCGCACAGCAGCACCAGGTCCGCCGGCTGCTCGGTCTCACGGCCCTGCGCGTCGAGGTAGGTGACGCCGGTGGCCTTCTTCTTGTCCGCCGTCAGGTTCACCTTCAGCACCTGCGCCAGCGTGCGCAGCTCGAAGTTCTTGCGCCCGCGCAGGACCGGGAAGATACTGATGTTCGGGCTGGCCTTCGAATAATTCAGGCAGCCGTAGTCGGAGCAGAAGCCGCAGGCGTTGCATGGCGCCATCTGGCAGCCATAAGGGTTGGTATACACCGCCGAAGCGTTCGAGGCCGGGATCGGGAACGGGTGGTAGCCCACCTCCCTGGCGGCCTTGTGGAACCATTCGGCGCCCAGGTAGTTGGGATTCGGGCCGAGCGGGTATTCTTTCTTGCGCGAGCCCTCGAACGGGTTGCCGCCGGCAAGAACCTGCCCGTTGACGACGCCGGCCTTGCCGGAGGTGCCGCACACATCTTCAAAGTGCGAGAAATGCGGTTCCAGTTCGTCGTAGGTGACAGGGAAATCCTGCACCGTCATGTTGGCGGGAATGAATTTCTTGCCGAAGCGCTGCTCCAGGCTGCTGCGCACCGTGAAATCCTCGGGCAGCGCGCGAAAGTGCGCGCCAGACCAGTGCGAACCGGCGCCGCCGACGCCGGTGCCGGGCTTGAACGAGCCCATCTGCCGGTACGGCACGGCCGTGTCGTTGATGCCGTGGCGCGCGGTCACGGTTTCCTTCGACAGCGATTGCAAGTACTTGCGGTGCACCGAGCCTTCAAGCTCGTCGACCACGCGCGGGTAGGCGAAATCGGGCTGCGTGTCGCGGTCGGGGCCGCGCTCCAGGATCACCACGTTCAGGCCGGCGTCCGTCAGTTCCTTGGCCATGATGGCACCGGTCCAGCCAGCACCGACGATGACGGCATCTACTTTGTTTTTTACGATAGTCATGCTGTTATCCCCTGCGTCCTGCGAGATCGACTGGGCCGATCGGATATGGTTTGTCGCGTACTTCCACCCAGTCCAGGTAATCGGCGCGCATGCCGGGGTAGCCGATCATCTTCCACGCGCCCATGTCCTTGTTGCCGCCATGTTTAGGGTCGGCAAAATAGCCATTGCGTACTTCGCCAAGCAAGTTGGAAAAGAACAGCTTGGACGAGATATCTTCCAGCTTCAGCTCGCCCTTCTCGGCCGCCTTGAGCAAGCCTTCCTGCTGGCTCTTGTCAAGGTCGGCGAAGACCTTGCCCGGATTCTGGCTGGTGACATAGCCGTCCACGGCCTTGATGCCGACGCGCAAGATGTCGCGCAGCGCCAGCTTGCCCTGATAGCCAAATTCCGGCGCGGCCTTCAGGAACGGGCCCTGCATATACCAGGTGTCGCCGGCCGCATACGGTGTCTGCATGTGGCGATCGAGGAACTCCAGCACGCCCAGCTCGATGGCGCCGGGACCGTGCTCATCGTGCGGGATCAATCGGTCGACGGCAGCGTTGAGGAAGCGCCATTCGATGGCACTGAAAAAGGCTGGCGTGTAGGCATTGGGCGTACCGGCCGGCGCGCCACTGGTGTCGGCGGCCTGCAGGCCGCGCACCGCGGCGCCAGCACCGACGGCACCGATCGGCATGAAGACGAGGCTCTTGATGAGCCATCGCCGCGAAGGGGATTGTTCTGACATGGTGCTCTCCTGAAAAGACTGGAAGGGGCTGAGGGGCGACATGGCGAGGGTCATGGACCGCCGCAAACAGCAGATCCAGGCGCAATACGCCGCAGCAGGGCGTTATGATAATGAAACAATTTCCTTAAGGCAATAAATAGGAGTTTTATATTCTTGTTTTTTTACCTTACGACAACTTTAATATACAATATCGTCTATATAGCTTAAATGGCAAATGTTGCAAAACACCTCTTCCTCTCCGATCCCCTCTCTTCTACACAAAGAAAACTTATGAATGTAAGAAACTTACGTATCGGCACACGGCTTAGCCTGGGTTTTGGCCTCGTGCTGGCTCTGATGGCGTTAATGATCGTGATCGGCGTGTTCCGCCTGCAAGATATCGGCAGTGCCACCAACACCATGGTCGAACGCGACCTGGTTCGCGAACGCATTGCCGCCGAATGGATCGGCATCATCGACAGCAATGGCGCACGTAGCGACGCCGTCGTCAAAAGCAATGACCCTGCCATCCAGGAATACTTCAAGAAACAGATGGCCCTGTACTCGAAGCGCGCCACGGAAATCCAGAAGCAACTGGAGGAGAGCGTTACCGGCGCCGAAGACCGCAAGGTGCTCGACGCCATGCTGGCGCAGCGCAAGCACTTCAACGACACCCGCAACGAGATCTTCAAACTGAAGGAGTCGGGCGAGAATGACGCCGCCAGCGCCGCGTTTGACAGCAAGATGGCGCCCGCCATGCAAGCGTACTCGGACAGCATCCGGGAACTGGTCAAGTTCGAGCGCGGCGTGATCGACGGTGCCGCCGTCAACATCGACAGCGATTTCCGCTCGGGCCGCAGCCAGATGCTGGCACTGGGCGCAGCCGCCCTGCTGATCGGCCTGGCCGCCGCCTGGCTGATAGCGCGCAGCATCACCACACCGCTGGGCCATGCCGTCGAAGCGGCCAAGGCCGTCGCTGGCGGCGACCTGAGCCGCACTATCGCCATCGACAGCGGCGACGAGATCGGCCAGTTGCAGCAGGCGCTCAAGGAAATGAACCAGAGTCTGCTCAATACGGTGCGCGAAGTACGCACCGGCGCCGACACCATCGCCACCGCCTCGGCGGAAATTGCCAGCGGCAACCTGGACCTGTCTTCGCGCACCGAAGAGCAAGCCAGTTCGCTGGAAGAAACCGCCTCGGCAGTCGAGCAATTGTCGTCCACCGTGCACCAGACGGCCGACAATGCGCGCCAGGCCAGCCAGCTGGCGCAGTCCGCCTCGGCCGTGGCGGCCGAAGGCGGCGCCGTGGTGCAGCAAGTGATCGACACCATGGGCGCCATCCATACCTCATCGGGCCGCATTGTCGACATCATCGGCGTGATCGACGGCATTGCCTTCCAGACCAATATCCTGGCCTTGAATGCAGCAGTGGAAGCGGCGCGCGCGGGCGAACAGGGCCGCGGCTTTGCCGTGGTGGCCACCGAAGTGCGCAGCCTGGCCCAGCGCAGCGCGGCGGCGGCCAAGGAAATCAAGACCCTGATCGGCGATTCGGTGGACAAGGTCGATACCGGCACGCTGCTCGTTGAAAAGGCCGGCAAGACCATGGCACAGGTGGTTGAGGGCGTGCAGCGCGTGACCGACATCGTCGCAGAAATCAGCTCGGCCACGCAGGAACAAAGCACGGGCATCGCCGAAGTCAACCACGCCATCACGCAGATGGACCAGGTGACGCAGCAAAATGCGGCCCTGGTCGAGGAAGCGGCCGCCGCAGCCAATGCGCTACAAGACCAGTCCGCGCGCCTGGCCGAACTGGTCAGTACCTTCAAGCTCGACGAAATGGCGCAGCGCAATGTGCTGCATGCCACTGCCCGCCCCCAATCACGCGCACCGGCGCGCCCCGCCGCCAGCCGCTTGACGGCACCCAAAGCTGCCAGGTCCGCCAAGTCCAGCAAATCGGCCAGTGGCCAGAGTGAGTGGGAAACGTTTTAAAAGTCGCTGACCGGCTGGCTCGCCGACCTGCCTTGTAATGGCGCTGCCCGGCCAGAGCGGCGCCTGTTGTAGCGCGGCGCCGTTCCAGCTTGAACAGGCCCATGGCCTGCTCCAGTTGCAAGGTCTGATCCTGCAGCGAGGCCGAGGCGGCTGCCGATTCCTCCACCAACGCCGCGTTCTGTTGCGTCACTTCATCCATCTGCGTGACGGCCATGTTAACCTGGCCGATGCCGTGGCTTTGCTCGCGCGAGGCGGAAGCGATCTCCGCCATGATGCCGTGCACGCCCTGCACGGCACCCAGCATTTCTGCGCTGCTGGCGCCCGCCTGCACCTGCGCCAGCGACGCCGTGATCAATTACTTGATTTCCGTAGCCGCCGCCGCGCTGCGCTGCGCTGGGCCAGGCTGCGCACTTCACCGGCCACCACGGCAAAACCGCGCCCCTGGTCGCCCGCGCGCGCCGCTTCCACGGCCGCGTTCAAGGCGAGGATGCCAGCGCCAGGTCGCGCAAACTGAGCACTTTGGCCAGCCAGCCCGTGCGCACGGCCGCGCCCTGGCTGATGAGGATGCCATCGGCCTGCCCCGCCTTGATGCGCGCGTACAGGGCGGCGGCCTGCGCCACCTGCTGCCGGCTCGGCTTGGTGCGCACGGACATGTAGCCGACGGCCACGCCATCTTCGACCACCGGCGTCACATTCGCCAGCACCCAGTAGTAATCGCCATTCTTGCAGCGGTTCTTGACCATGCCGCTCCACGAACGGCCTGAACGGATGGTGGCCCAGAAATCGGCAAACGCTTCCACTGGCATGTCCGGGTGGTGCAGGATGTTTTGCGGCGCACCGATCAATTCTTCCGCACTGTAACCGCTGATGGCGATGAAATACGGATTGGCATAGGTGATATTGCCTTGCAAGTCGGTAGCCGAGACGATGGTCTCGGTATCGCTCAAATTGATCTCGGCATTGCTGACGGGAAGATTGAGTCGCATGGTGGGATCCTTGGCTGTAGCCCGTGCGCAGACGGCAAACGCGGGAAATGCAGGGCGGCACCGCCGGGGTGGCAGTCTGCACCGATACATTAATTTTAATATTGAATTATTAATTCAACTGGGCAATTTTGTGCTCTGAATTACCTGTCGAATCGGCAACCATTGCAGGGGGCGGCGTGGCCGCCGGGATGGAGCGTTGAGATTGGAAATAACGCGCCGGACAGCGTGGCTGTCCGGCGGGAAAACAGTGATCCGAAAACAGTGCTCGCCTAGCGCGGCACGTAGCGCCAGCCCGTGCTCTCCAGCATGAACGTGAGTTCCGTCTTGATGTCGTCGGGACGGCTAGGCACGCTCAGCACGCTATCGCACGCCAGATAGCCCGTCTTGCGCTTGACTTCGCACTCGTTGATCGCCTTGACCTGCATGGTGCTCTGCGCTTCTTGCATCTGCGCATCCTTGGCCGCTTCCGGGTCCCGCGCCACTTCTTCCTTGGCCCAGGCGCGGATCATGGCTTGCGCCTCGGCCGGCGATGGTCCCGCAAACTTGGCATGCTTGCGCTCAACGCCGACCCAGGTGCCGCCATCGTTGCGCAGCGGCAAGACCATAAAGCCATCGCGCATGCCGGCGCTCATGCTGACCAGGCAAACTACCTCGCCTTGCACTTCCTGTGTATCCTGGCAGCCCAGCACACTGGTGACCTTGACAGCGATCGGCATGGACGATTGGGTCTTGGCTTGTGTCTTGGCCACGCCCGCCTGCACGGCGGCGTGAATTTGCTCTTGCGTCGGTATGGCAGCCGCATGGGCCGGCAAGGTGGCGAACAGGGCGGCGAAGGTGAGTGCGAGCAATGTGGGGCGCATGGAAATAAAAGTCAGTCTCAGGAGGCCACCAGTCTAGCACTTTCCATAAAAACAGCTGTTTCTGTAGGAAAACATCTACGCCTCCAGCGCACTCGACCAACTGGCGCCAAAGGCAGGCTAACCACCGGTCAACTCCCTCTGGAACGGCCTCTTTATTGCTATGATGTCGGGCTGCCGGCGGTACTGCCGGCCTCGTCAGTATCATATCGATAACATCGCAATAATAAACGGGAGTTTGAATGAGTTTACGTCTGCTGCTCTTGGGGGCATTCGGTGCCGCCCTGGCCACCGCCACCGTCACGCCGGCACTGGCCGCGCCGCGCGGTTTCACCGTGGAAGACATGGTTTCCATGGAACGGGTGGGTAGCCCCGTCCTGTCGCCGGACGCCACGCGCGTCGTCTACACGGTGCGCAGCACCAACCTGGATAAGAACCGCGGCAACACGCAGCTATGGATGATCGACCTGCGCGCGTCCAACGCGGCGCCACGCCAGCTCACGCGCAGTGAAGCCGGAGCCAGCGCCAGCGATCCGCAATGGTCGCCAAACGGCGACGCCATCTTCTTCCTCTCAAGCCGTTCCGGCTCCTCGCAAGTGTGGCAACTGCCCTCGAATGGCGGCGAAGCGGCCAAGGTCACCGACCTGGCGCTGGACGTGGACACCTACCGTTTGTCGCCGCAGGGTGACCGCCTGGCCTTCAGCATGGGCGTCTACCTCGATTGCGCCGATATCGATTGCACCAAGAAACGCTTGGATGAGAAAGCCAAGGACAAGGCCAGCGGCAAGGTCTACGACCAGATGTTCGTGCGCCACTGGGATACCTGGGCCGACGGCCGCCGCAATGCACTGTATTCGGCACCGATCGACGCCGCCGGCAAGGTCAGCGCCGCGCCCGTCAGCCTGAGCGGCACCCTGATTGGTGACGCGCCTTCCAAACCGTTCGGCGACAACGGCGAATACCACTTCAGCCCTGACGGCAAGACCGTGGCCTTCTCGGTGCGCGTGGCCGGCCGCAGCGAATCGTGGTCGACCAACTTCGACGTCTACACGATTGCCGCCATCGGCGGCCAGGCGCCGCGCAACCTCACAAGCGACAATCCGGCCTGGGATGCGAAAGCCACCTACTCGCCCGATGGCCGCACGCTGGCGTATGTCGCCATGACCAAGCCGGGCTTCGAGGCGGATCGCTTTCATCTAGTATTGATGGATGTCGCCACCGGCAAGAAACGCACCGTGGCCGACGACTGGGACCGTTCCGTGGCCGACTTCCGCTGGACGCCGGACAGCAAGGGTTTCCTCGTTTCCGCCGACGACGTGGGCCAGCACCGTTTGTTCAACATCGACGCTGCCAGCGGCAAGGTCACTGCCCTGACTGGCAAGGGCGCCGTCGGCGAATTCGACGTGCGCGGCAATACCATCGTGCTGGCGCAGGCGAACCTGGCCTCGGGCGCGCAGCTGTACACACGCAAACTCGACGCCAAATCGGAAACGGCACCGATGCAGCAGTTGACGAAGCAGAATGCGGCAGCGCTGGCCGATGTACGTTTCGGCGAGTACGAGCAGTTCTCGTTTGCCGGCGCGGATGGCGCAACCGTGTATGGCCATGTCATGAAGCCATGGAATGCCAAGGCGGGCGAAAAGTATCCGATCGCCTTTTTAGTCCACGGCGGCCCGCAAGGCAGCTTTGGCAATAGCTGGAGCTACCGCTGGAATCCGCAAGTATATGCAGGCGCCGGCTACGCCACCGTCTTCATCGACTTCCACGGTTCGACCGGCTATGGCCAGAAGTTCACCGACTCCATCAGCGGCGACTGGGGCGGCAAGCCACTGGTGGACTTGCAAAAGGGCCTGGAAGCGGCCACCAGGAAGTTCGCCTGGCTGGACCGCGAACGCAGCTGCGCGCTGGGCGCGTCGTACGGTGGCTACATGATGAACTGGATCGCCGGTAACTGGCCGGACGGCTTCAAGTGCCTGGTCAACCACGACGGCGTGTTCGACACCCGTGGCATGGCTTACGCGACGGAAGAACTCTGGTTCACCGAGTGGGAAAACGGCGGCCCGTACTACGATGCAGTGGCCAAGCACGAGCAGTTCAATCCCGTCAACTACGTGAAAAACTGGAAGACGCCGATGCTGGTGGTGCAGGGCGACCTCGATTTCCGCATCCCGACCACGCAAGGCCTGGGCACCTTCACGGCGCTGCAGCGCCAGGGCATCCCGAGCAAGCTGCTGGTCTTCCCGGACGAGAACCACTGGGTGCTGAAACCGGCGAACTCGTTGCTGTGGCATCACACGGTGCTGAACTGGCTCGATACTTATACTAAAAAGTAAGCCTGGCCAACAGTCAAAAAGCCGCACAGTTCACACTGTGCGGCTTTTTTTCACCCATCACTGCGCTGCATCAATACGCCATCAATAGCTATTGAGCGGCTTGGCGAATTTCACGATCCACAAACGGCTTGGACGCTCGCGGTCGTCGCCGCGCGCCACGCGGATGCTGTTGGCCGCGTTGCAGCCGGCCGCGCTGCTGGTGACGATGACGCCATTCGCGTCCACCGTGCACTTGGTCACGTCGGCGTCCGCCACTTCCACGCCAGACGCGTCAAAGATTTTGGTCTTCATGCCAAAGTCGTTGTCGTTGGCCAGCGCGATGGTGGAATCGTCGACCAGGGTCAGGCCTTCGGCCTTTTCCGCTGCCCAGCCGATGGCGTTCAAGTCCAGCAACAGGGTTTTCTTCAGCGGCGCGACTGCAGCCCAGTCGGCGCCATTCACGGCCACGCCGCCCATGCTGCTTTTTTCCAGGTCGGAGGTGCTGGCGTTGAAGGCGGCGGCCGCAATATCGGTAGCCCCCTTCAATTCCACCAGCATCAGCTTATTGAATACCTTGCCCGACGGCGCGGCGCCCTGCTCGATGACGAGGAATTTTCCACCGCCCAGCGCCACCATGTCGCCCAGCTTGGCGTTGCCCGTGCGGCCATCCTGGTAGTCAGCCGCGTCCAGCGGATACGCAAACATCTTGCCGCTGGTGCCCGTGCTTGGGTCGAATTCGATCCAGCGCGTGAAGCGCGCAAAGCGCTCGACCTGCTCGGCCTTCTTGGTCACCGAATACATGGCCGTGCCGTCCGTCAACGGGCTTTGCAGGAAGGCGTACAGCTTGTCGTTGCTGGTGTCGAGCGTCATGCCTTCCATGCCCCGGTTGGCGCGGCGCTTGGCGAACAGCGCCGGCAAGCCCTTGCCCGGCTCATACTTGGCCTGGATGACGCCCGTGGCGGCATCGAGCTTGATGATGAAGGGGCCATATTCGTCGGACACCCACAGCGCATTGCGCTTGGCATCGACAACGATGGCTTCCGAATCGAGGCCGCCCGCATTGAAGACGGCGCGGCTGGCCGCATCGAACTTCATCGCATCCATGACGGGAATCTCGGCCGAATTGCCCACCGCGCCCGCGGGCACGGGCAAGCCCGAGCTGTTCACGCTGGCAGACACCTTGATCGGCGTGCTCGATGTCAGCACGGCGCCGCTCTTGCCCACCGTGATCACGCCAAACGAAGGCGTGAAGCTGGGCGACGGGAAGATCTTGCTGCCGCTGGTGCCCTTGCCCGATGGGTCGGGCACCAGTGGGCCGTCGCCGTTCGGGCCACGGTCCGTCAAGCCATAAAATTCCAGCTCGCCAGCCGCGTTTTTGCCCTTGTAAGCCAGGCCCGAGCCATACGACGGCAAAAAGCCGATCGGGAATTCACCCTTGATCTTCGCGTTGGTGCCTTCGTACGGCACGTAAAACTTGCTGTCCGCCTGGATCTGGTAGCGCGTCACCGTGACTTTCACTTCGCCCACCGGATTGGCCTGCGTCAGCGCCTCGTTGACGGGTGCGCCCACTTTCGACGCCAGGGTATCTTCAAAATGCTCGCGCACCAGCGCGCGGCGCTCCGCGTCCACCGTGCGGGCGGCGAACTTTGCGCCCAAGGTAACCAGATGCACTGCCAGCGCCGGGTTGAAGGCGCCGGCGGCGGCGGAAAAGTCCAGCGTCTTGCCTGCCAGCGCCGTCTTCACTTCGGGCGTGATCTTGATGCCGTTCGACGGATCGCTGTCGTCGTCAAGCAATTGCAGCGCCAGCAGGCGGTTGACGACCTTATCGTCGGCCACATTCGTGCTGGCAGACAGCGCCAGCGGCGTGATGACCGCACTGCACAGCGCAGAACCCAGGGCCAGGCCGCCCACGCTGAACGCCAGCGTATCGCCAGGGTTGCAGGTAAATTCGCCCTTGGCATTGGTGCTGGCCTTGGCTGCGCTGCCGGCCACGTAATCGAGGCCTTCCACGGCACCGTCGAGGAATACCCCGGTCTGCGCCACGGGCTTGGTCGGTTCGGCTGGCATGTTATCGCTGCCGCCACAGGCGGACAGGCACAGGCCGGCGGCGATGGCCAGCAGGGTCAGTTTCGGGATCGGCGTTACGGCAGTATGCATGCATTCCTCGGCTCAGGTTTGGAGTGTAGCCGTGGAGATTAACTGGATAAAATGACAAGCTCATGACAGCGACGTTGCTAGTGGCGCATCTGCAACAGGTCCGCCGATGCCGCCAAAGCGGCCGTCGGTCTGGCGCCGGAACTCTTTCGGCGTGATGCCCTTCACCTGCAAAAAGCGGCGGTTGAAATTGGCCACGTTCTGGAAACCCACGTCGTAGCAGACATTCGAGACGTATTGGTCCGTATCCATCAGCAACTGGCACGCCTTGTTGATGCGCAAACGGCTGATAAAGTCCGTGAAGCTGTTGCCCGTCGCCTTGCGGAAGAAGCGCGAAAACTTACTCAGCGACATGCCCACCTGCTCGGCCAGCATTTCCGCCGAAATCGGCTCGCGGTAGTTGTCCGTGATGTAGTTGAGGACGGAATTGACCTTGGCCAGGGTGGCGTCGTCGTCATACGAGCGCAGCGAGGCGCTCGACAGCAAACGGTAGTTGGCCGTGCGCGCCAGTTTGCTCATCAGCTGCACGAATTCGGCGAAACGCTCGGCGCCATGCGTAGCGCGGATGCGCGCCAGGTGCTGCTCGGCGTCGTGGCCCATGTCGAAGAACTCGACGCCATAGCTGGAGCGTTCCAGCAGCGCCAGCAGCTCGCGCAGTTCGGGAATGACGCGCGCGGCAGCGGCCAGCGGCGCGTGCGCAAACTGCACGATCATGTCGCGCAGGGCCACGCCCCCTTCCGGCATCACGTTCGATATCCAGTTGTGCGGCAGGCGGGGGCCCGTCAGCACCAGGTGCCCGGGTGAGAACTCTCCGATATAGTCGCCCACGAACAGGCGTCCGCTGGTGGCGACGATCAGGTGCAGCTCGTATTCTTCGTGGCAGTGCCAGCGCACGCGCGAACTGGGATAGCCATGTTCCAGGTAATTGATGATGCCGTCATAGCTTTCGCGCTCCAGTTCGGGCGCCTTGCGCTCGCTGTCGCGGTAGCCGTCCTTCTGCCATGTGTGTTCCATGCTCGTCTCTTTCAGGCTGTTGCTAGCCTTTGCCTTCCAATGTACTCCAATTTCCTCATTCCCCAAAGCGGCCCAACGCCTGCTGGCGAAACTCCTTCGGCGTCATGCCCTTCAATTCCAGGAAGCGCCGGTTGAAATTGGCCACATTATTAAAACCCGCCTCGTAGCAGATGTTGCTCACATAACGCTCCGTCTCCATCAGCAACTGGCAAGCCTTGTTGATGCGCAGGCGGTTGACGAAGTCCGTGAAGCTGTTGCCCGTGGCGCTGCGAAAAAAGCGCGAAAACGTGCGCTCGGGCATGTCCACCTGCTCGGCCAGCTGTTTCAGCGAGAACTGGCTGCTGTAATTGTGCACGATATAGTTGATGGCCGAACTGATACGCGCCAAGGCCACGTCGTCATCGCTCGACTGCATCGGCACCGTCGACAGCAGTTGATAGTCGCTGGTCTGCGCCAGCTCGCCCAGCAAGGTCAGAAATTCGATGAAGCGCGGCAAGCCGCTCGTGTCGCGGATGCGCTGAAAACGCCGCAGCGACTGCTCGCTGGCGCCGAAGAATTCCACCCCGTGCAGGGCCCGCTGCAGCAGCGGGAAAATCCCTTTCAGTTCAGGGATGACGGCCGCCATCGAAGCGAGCGGCGGATGTGCGAACTGGATCACCATGTCGCGCAAGGCCACGCCCTCGGCAGGCGTATCGAGCGAGACCCAGTTGTGCGGCACGCGTGGCCCCGTCAGCACCAGGTGGCCAGGGGTAAACTGGCCGATATAGTCGCCCACGAAGACCTTGCCACTCGTCTCGACGATCAGGTGCAGCTCATACTCGTCGTGGTAGTGCCAGCGCACCAGCGAATTGGGAAAGCCATGCTCCAGGTAGCGGATGAAGCCGAAACTGCCTTTCGGCTCGAAGCCGGGCGTGGCGTCGCGCTGCTGTTCCAGCTCCATCTGCGGCTGCGGATACTCGGCCTTGCGTATCATGGCGCCCCCTCTCCCGTCAGGCCACGATCTGTTCGAGCGCGGCGCGCGCGCCCTGGCCATACAGGCTGGCCAGCGACTGTCCCACCGCCTGCGTGAACGCGGGCGTGTCGCCCAGGTCGCCGAACAGCTCGCGCATGGACAACAGGGCCGTGGCATTCGGCCCGCCGTGCAGCGCCAGCTGGCGCAGGCGGGCCGCGTAAGGATCATTCAACGGCATCTCGCGCCCTGCCTCGTCGTGGCCTTCCAGGTAGCGCAACCAGCACGCTACCGTGAAGGCCAGCAGCTTGATGGCGCCGCCCTGGGCCAGCGCCTCGCGCACGGAGGGCAGCACGAATTTCGGGATGCGTGCCGAACCTTCCGTGCCGATGCGCGCCAGCTGGTCGCGCACGGCCGGATTCGAGAAGCGCTCGATCAGCGTGTCTTTATACTGCGCCAGGTCGATACCCTCCACTTCGTCCAGCAGCGGCGTGACTTCGTCATCCATCATGCGCCGCACGAGCGTGCGTATGCCCGCGTCGCTCATCGCTTCATGCGCAAACGTGTAGCCGAGCTGCATGCCAATGTAGCACAGGGCCTGGTGGCTGGCATTGAGCAAACGCAGCTTCATCTTTTCATATGGCAGCACGTCGTGCGTCATCTGCGCGCCCACCAGTTCCCATGCCGGACGCCCCTGCGGGAATGCATCTTCGATCACCCATTGGCGAAACGGCTCGCACACCACGGGCCAGGCGTCGATGATGCCAAAACGTTCGCGCACCAGCGCCCGGTGTTCATCCGTGGTCGCTGGCGTGATGCGGTCAACCATGCTGTTGGGAAAGCTGCAATGCGTGGCCAGCCAGCGCGCCAGTTCCCCGTCGCGCAGGGCGACAAAGGCCAGCAGCATCTTGCGCGTCACGTCACCATTGTTTTGCAGGTTGTCGCAGGACATGATGGTAAATGGCAACAAGCCACGCTGCTGGCGCAGGGCCAGGGCGGCGGCCAGGTAGCCGAACGAACAGCGCGGCGCCTGCGGGTGCGCCAGTTCATACACGATGTCAGCATGATCTGCATCAAACTCGCCCGTGCCCTGGTTCACATAGTAGCCGCCCTCGGTAATCGTCAGGGAGACGATGCGCGTGCCCGGGTCGGCCAGTTTTTCCAGCACGGCTTGCGGGTCGTCTGGCGCATACAGATAGCCGGCCACGCAGCCGATGATGCGCGCGAAGTCGCCGGCCGCGCTGCGCTCGACCACCGTATACAACCCGTCCTGCGACTGCATGGCGTCGCGCATGGCCGCGTCGTGTTCCAGCAGGCCCACGCCGCAATAGCCCCACTGCGCGTGCTCCTGGCCAGGCAAAGCCAGTAAATCATCGAGATACACGGCCTGGTGGGCGCGGTAAAAGCCGCCCACGCCGATATGCACGATGCTGGGCACGAGCGCCTCGCGCGCATACGCGGGCACCGCCACCTTGACCGGGAGTTGCGCCAGATTTGCCTGTTTCAATGCGATAGCCGTCATCACAGCGCTCCTTTTGCCGCCGCGTAGGTCTTGCCGGCGCGGTCAAAATAATGGGCGAAGCCCGGCTCGAACGTCAAATGCGTCTGCTGGCCCGGCTGCAGGCTGCTGCGCTCGGCGCCGCGCGAGACCACCTGCACATTGTTCGGCAGGCGCACATAGGTCAGGGTTTCCACGCCCAGGGACTCCACCAGGTCGACGGTGACGGGCACGCTGCCCGGTTGCGCCGCGCCCAGGTGGACGTGTTCGGGGCGGATGCCGACAAAGCCGTCGGCCTGCGCTGCGCTGCCCGCCTGCGCCAGCAGCTGCGGCGCCGCGTCTGCCGGCACCACGTTCATGCTGGGCGTGCCGATGAATTGCGCCACGAAGCGGTTGGCCGGGCGGTCATACAATTCCAATGGCGAGCCATGCTGCTCGATCTGCCCGTCACGCAGCACCACCACGCGGTCGGCCAGGGTCATCGCCTCGACCTGGTCGTGCGTGACGTAGATGGTGGTGGCGCCCAGTTCGCGGTGCAGCTTGGCGATCTCGATGCGCGTCTGCACGCGCAGCGCTGCGTCCAGGTTCGACAGCGGTTCGTCGAACAAGAACACTTTCGGGTCGCGCACGATGGCGCGGCCGATGGCCACGCGCTGGCGCTGGCCGCCCGACAGCTCCTTCGGCGTGCGTTCCAGGTATTTTCCCAGGTCGAGGATGGCGGCCGCCTTGTCGACCTTTTCGCGGATGATGGCCGCATCGACGCCGGCTAGTTTCAGGGCGAAGGACATGTTCTGGAACACCGTCATGTGCGGGTACAGCGCGTACGACTGGAACACCATCGCCAGGTCGCGCTTGGACGACGGCAGCGCCGTGATGTCGCGTCCGTCGAGCGCCAGCTTGCCGCCGTCGATCGGCTCCAGGCCCGCGATCAGGCGCAGCAAGGTTGATTTTCCGCAACCGGACGGTCCCACGAAGACGACGAATTCGCCCTGCTCGATTTCCAGGTCGATGCCCTTGATGGCGCGGTGTTCGCCAAAGAATTTCTCGATATTGCTCAGTTGAAGGTAAGCCATGATTATGTCTCTATTCTGTAGTTATTTAACGGCACCAAAGGTCATACCCTGGACCAATTGTTTCTGGCAGAACCAGCCCAGTGCCATGATTGGCGCGATCGCCATCAGGGACGCGGCCGACAATTTGGCCCAGAACAAGCCTTCCGGGCTGGAATACGAGGCGATGAGCCAGGCCAGCGTGCCCGCGTTGGAAGCGCCCAGGTTCAGCGACCAGAATGATTCATTCCACGACCACACCATGCACACCAGCGCGGTCGAGGCGATGCCGCCCACGGACAATGGCAGCACCACGTGGCGAAACTCGTCCCACACGGTGGCGCCATCCATGCGCGACGCTTCCAGGATTTCACGCGGCAGCTCCTTCATGCTGGTGTACAGCAGCCAGATCATGATGGGCAGGTTCATCAGCATGAACATGATGGTCAGGCCAATGCGCGTGTCGAGCAGGCCGAAGTACTGGTAGCAGATATAGATCGGCATCAGGGCGCCCACGCCGGGCATGTAGCGCGAGCTGAGCATGAATTTCAGCAAGCCGATGGTGCCACCCGTGGGGAAGAAGGCCATCGAATAGGCGGCCGGGATGGCGATCAGGAGGCCAATGGCCGTCGACACCACGCTGGTAAACAGCGAGTTCCAGGCGTAGCCAAAGTAATTGTCGCGCGCCAGCACTTCGCGAAAGCTGTCCAGCGTGGGCGTGAAGAACAGCAGCGGTGGCGTGGAAATGGCTTGCCCTTCCGTCTTGAAGGCCATCAGACCCAGCCAGAAGATGGGAAAGAACAGCAACAGGGCGAACAGCCAGGCGGCGGCCGTGCGGCCATACAAGTTGAGTTTGCTATGCATCAAGGTCTCCTTATTTCGACAGGTTCTTGCCGATGACGCGCATCAGGAAGAAGGCGGCGATGTTGGCGATGAGCACGGCGAACAGCGCACCGGCCGAGGCCGCTCCGATGTCGTAGGACAGCAGTGCCTGCTGGTAAATCATGAAAGTGATGGTGGTCGTATCGAAGCCGGGACCGCCGCCTGTGGTGGTAAAGATTTCCGCAAAGATCGACAGCAAGAAAATCATCTCGATCATCAGCACCACTGAGACGGCGCGGCCCAGGTGGGGAATGTAGAGATAACGCAACTGTTGCAGATAGGTCGCGCCATCCATGCGCGCCGCTTCGAGCTGTTCGCGGTCCATCGATTGCAGCGCCGTCATGAAGATCAGGCAGGCGAATGGCAGCCACTGCCACGACACCATCATGATGATGGAAAACAAAGGGTGGGACGACAGCCAGTCGACGGGCGTCAAACCGAAAAAGAGGCTGATCTGCGCGAACAGGCCGTAAATCGGATTGAGCAGCATGTTCTTCCACATCAGGGCGTTGACGGCAGGCATGACGAGGAAGGGCGAAATCAGCAGCACGCGCACGATGGCGCGTCCCGGGAAAGCTTCATTGATCAGCAGCCCCAGCGCGGCGCCCAGCACCACCGTGATCAGCATGACGGAAAACAGCAAGGTGAAGGTGTTTTGCAATGCCGGAAGGAAAGAGGCATCGGTAAAGAAAAAGTGGAAATTGGCCAGGCCATGGAAAGGATGGCCGCTCGGATCGAGCATGGAATAGCGCACGAACGAGTAAAACAAGGTGATCAGCAGCGGAATGACGGAAATGACGGAGACGGCGACCACGGCCGGCGTCAGCAAAGTCCGGGGGATAATGCGTTTCATAGGATTCTCTTGGGGCGTGAGGGAGTGCCGGAGGAATTAAAGCTAGCCATCCCATCACTGGTTTACCAACCAGGCAATACAACAGCATTTACGGCACCTGACAGTACCGTAGCGAGCGGCAGTGATTTGTGGCCGAGAAGCGCAACCGTACTAAAGTACGGTGAGCATCGCAGGCCGCAAAGCGCGACGCGCAGTAGGTACTGTCAGGTGTCATCCATTACTTGTAGTAGCCGCCCTTACGCATCTCGCGCTCGGCCGTCTGCTGCGACAGCTCCAGCGCCTGATCGACCGTGACCTTGCCCAGGAGCGCCGCGGCCATCTGCTGGCCAGCGGCCACGCCGATCACCTGGAATTCGGGAATCGACGCAAATTGCACGCCCACGTAGGGCGACGGCAGCATGGTGCTATTCACGGCGCGCGTGGTGGACAGGGCCTTGCCTTCGGCGACGGCAAATTTCGCCACTTTCTGGAACTCGGGGCTGGCATAGGTGGATTTGCGCGTACCGGTCGGCACGTTGGCCCAACTGGTTTCCTTGGCAACCAACTTCACATAGTCGGGCGAGGTGGCCCAGTTGATGAAGCGTTGCGCTTCATTCGGGTGCTTGGAACTCGATGGGATGGCCAGCGACCAAATCCACAGCCAGTTGGCGCCCCGCTCCGTCACGCCGACGGGAGATTGCGCAAAGGCCACCTTGTCGGCCACCTTGCTTTGCTTGGGGTCGGTGATGAACGAGGCGGCAATCGTCGCGTCGATCCAGATGCCGCACTTGCCCTGGTTAAACAGCGCCAGGTTTTCATTGAAGCTGTTGGCCGCCGCACCGGGCGGGCCGTATTTCTTCATCAGGTCGACATACATGGTGACCGCGTCTTTCCACGGCTTGCTGGTAAATTGCGGCTTCCATTGCATGTCGAACAGCTGGCCGCCGTAGGAATTGGCCATGGTGGTGATCAGGGCCATGTTGTCGCCCCAGCCCGGCTTGCCGCGCAGGCAGATGCCGTACACGCCGTTGGCAGGATCGTGCAGCTTGGCCGCCACGTCGCGCAGCTGGTTCCACGTCGGACGGTCTTCGATCGTCATGCCGGCCTTTTTGACCAGGTCGCTGCGGTACATGATCATCGAGCTTTCGCCATAAAACGGCGACGCGTACAACTTGCCGTCACCCGACAGGCCTTCGCGGATGGCCGGCAGCAAGTCGTCGATATCGTATCTGGCGTCCGGCTTGATGGGGATCAACCAGTTTTTCTTGCCCCAGATCGGCGTTTCATACAGGCCGATGGTCATCACGTCGAACTGGCCGCCCTTGGTGGCGATGTCGGTGGTCATGCGCTGGCGCAAGACGCCCTCTTCCAGGGTCACCCACTTGAGCTTGATGTCAGGATTGGCTTGCTCGAAAAACTTGCTGAGCTTTTGCATTTCGATCATGTGGCCGTTGTTGACGGTGGCGATGACGAGGTCGGTTGCGGCAAAGGCGGAAGAAGCGAAGCAGAAAGCGCCGGCGCACAGCGCGGCAATGGCGGTATGTTTCATTGTGTGTCTCCAGTGTTTTTTGTCGTTGGCAATGCTCAGGTACTTAGCACCACGAACATAATGTAGCACCGGGACTTGATACTTTCTGATACTCCAAAACCGCAATTCAATACTTTTTTGCAGTGCAGCTATGCGCAAGAGTATCGACATTGAGCAAAAACAACACTTTGAAAGAAAGTATCGCGACTTGTGCGTTTTGTATCAGGGTGCTTAAAAATGCGCTGCTAGACTTGGTTTTCGGCATAAGACCGAGCGCGGTTGCCGCTTTCCTGGACGCACCGCTTCAATCTACATCTTTCTGGAGACCGCATGAACCGTACTGCATTGAAAGTTTTGCCTGCCCTGCTCCTCGCCATCGCCAGCGCATCCGCCGCTGCCGACCCTATGTACCCGACTGACTCCGAAGGTTTCCACGGCTACCTGCGCGCTGGCGCCGGCAGCAATACCTCCGGCGACGGCGGCTCGCAAGGCTGCTACGGCCTGGGTGGCAATACCATGAAATACCGTTTGGGCAATGAGTGCGACGCCTACACGGAATTCGGCTACACCAAGGCCGTTGCCAAGTCCGGCGACGTGACCTACATGGCCACGTTATGGGTCAACGCGTATGCACCGAACTCCGATTTTGGCGACAACAAAGTCGGCATCGTCAAAGCCTATGTGGAAGCCCAGGGACTCGACTTCCTGAACGGCGGCACGGCCTGGGTCGGCAAACGTTTCTACTACCGTCCTGACATCCACATGCTGGACTTGCAGTACATCAATATGAACGGCACCGGTGCCGGTCTGGACCGTATTCAAGCAGGCCCGGGTAAATTCTCGTATGCCTTCTTCAAGGACAACGACATCAACAGTGTTTCGCCGACCGGCATTGTCAGCACCAAGTCGGCCGTGCGCCAGAACTTCATCTATGGTGAAATTCCGGTCAACACCAACGGCACGCTGGACCTGGCTGCGACCTACATCATCGGCGAAGGCAAGGACAACGACGCTTTCGGCGAAAAGCATAATGGCTGGCAACTGTCGGCATTCCACCGTCAAGGTAAAGTTTTCGGCGGCGGCAATACCTTCGGCGTGCAGTACGGCGTCGGTCCTGGCGTGGGCAAGGGTGCCCAGTTTGGCGCCGCAGGCGACACCTCGTTCGGTTCGGACGTCAAGCGCACCCGCGTGTTCAATGACATGGCGATCCAGCCGATGGAAAACTTCGGCATGGAATTCGTCGCCCTGTGGCAAAAAGACGAGTCGAACGCCACCGGTTCCTCGACCTGGACTTCGGTCGGCGTGCGTCCTGTGTACGCGTTCACCAACAACTTCAAGCTGGTGGGCGAACTGGGTACGGACCGCGTGACGCAAGCGGGCGGCCTGCCAGCCAAGCGCTTGACCAAGCTGACCATCGCGCCGACCATTTCGGCCGGCCCTGGCCTGTGGTCGCGTCCTGAACTGCGCGCCTTTGTCACCTACGGCAAATGGAACGATGCGGCCACCGCCTCGGTCAACGCGTCGAACAACGGCGGCCCGATCTACAACAACAATACCAGCGGCACTTCCTACGGCTTCCAGGTGGAAACCTGGTTCTAAACACCCGAGAAAACCAGATGAAGAAGGGCGGAACCGCGGTTCCGCCCTTCTCTGTTGACGCTACAGCAGTGCACTACCGGGACAACACGTAGCGCGCCAATACCGCCGCGTCGGCCTCGCTCAATTGGCTGAACGGCGGCATGGGCACGGCACCCCATTTGCCGGAACCGCCATGGCGGATACTCACCGCCACGGCGACGGAACTATCCGTATCGCTGCCCTTGTATTTGGCAGCCACCTCCGCAAAACCGGGGCCGACCACGCGCTGGCCGATGGCGTGGCAAGCCATGCAGCCATTGCTTGCTAACAAGGTTTTTGCATCCTTGCCCCCTGCACTTGCAGCAACTGCGGCGGCCGGCTGCGCCGTCGCTGGAACGGTTGCGGCTGCGGCGCCCCGCTCGGCGCCATAGGTCTTCACCAGGTAATCGACCATGGCCGGCACATCTTCGTCGGCAAACTGCGCGCCGAAGGGCTTTTTCATCTTCTTGACGGTCGCTTCCCAGTAGGCGCGGGGCGAGGCCGGCGGCTGGCTCGACGCATACTGTGCCGCGTGGCAAGTCATGCAGTTGCGCTGCACCAGCTGGTAGCCGGGCAATGTACTGGCTTTGTAGGTCGCCGTTTCCGGTGGCAAGGCGATTTCCAGCGCGCCAGCGCTGCCGGCCGCCAAGAACACCAGCGCCAGCGCGGCAAATAACATGTTCATACGCATGTGCATCTCCTCAAACAACTTCGATGCGCGTGGTTTCCACCACGTTGCGCATATAACCCATGGGATTCCACAGGGCCTTCATGGGCTGGCTCTGGCCGATGCGGTTGACGGCGCGCACCATCAGCACATGCTTGCCCTTGCGCGGCGCCTTCAGCACGGCCGTCCATTCGCGAAACGAGAAACGCCCCAGGTCACGGCCCAATTTGGCTTCCTGCCAGCTCTGGCCGCCATCAGACGAGATGGCCACCTCGCTGATGCCATGGCCGCTGTCGAAGGCGATGCCGCGCAAGGCCAGGTCCCGCCCCGCCTTGACCTGCGCGCCATCTTGCACGCTGGTAATGAAGGAGCGCACGTTCAGGCGGCTGATGGGCGTCGTCTTGCCCACGGGCGTACCCGGTTCGACAAAGCCGGAGCCATTGTCGGGAATGCGGTAGCCGGTGCTCATCCAGAAACCATCGAACGGCTTGTCCAGCACCGTGATATCGCTCAGGTGCTTGACCCAGTAGGTGCCGTAATAGCCGGGCACGATCAGGCGCAGCGGATATCCGTTCAGGAAGGGAATGTCTTCGCCATTCATGGCCCAGGCCAGCAGTACGTCGCCGGCCATGATGTGCTCGACCGACAGCGCCTTTTGAAAATCAGGGCCGTCGCCCACGGGCGGCGTTTCCAGGCCATTGAAAGCCACTTGCACGGCGCCAGGCGCGATGCCGGCTTTTTCCAGCACGGTTTTCAGGGGCACACCTGTCCAGCGGGCATTGCCCATCGCGCCATTGCCCAGCTGCCCGCCATTGGCGCGCGGCGCAAAGAAGCCGCGGCTATTGCCCGAGCATTGCGTGACGGCCACCACGTCCACGGGTGCGGCCAGCTGTTTCAGTTCCGCCAGCGATAGCTCAAGCGGCGTTTTCACCAGGCCTCCGATGCGCAGCCGGTAGCTGCCGCCATCGATGCTGGTGGGCAAGCCGCTCCAGTGGTAGCGCACGAAAAACGCGTCGTTGGGCGTGATGGCGCCCTCATTGAAGACGCTGAAGGGCGTTTCCAGCTGCGGCGGACGGCTGGTCAGCAAGATCAGCGGGCGCTTTTGCGGGAAGGCCACCAATTCGCGCTCGCCATTTTCAAATGGCAAGGTGACGCTAGCTGCCAGGGATGGCCCGGCCACGGCGGCGGCGCCCAGTGCTGCCGTATTGCGCAGGAAGCGGCGCCGGCCTGCAGGCAGCAAGGTAGTGTCAGACATGTTTGAGCTCCACTTTGACGTCGGCGGAGGCACCGCCATTGCGGTCATCGTTGACCAGTTTCTTGATGTAATACATGACGCTCATGATGGCCACGCTCAAGAGGCCGAACCAGAACGAGACGCGCTGCTCCGTATCGGACGATATGCTCATGGCGCCCAGGATCACCAGCATGGCGAAGATAGTGAAATAAGTCAGGTAGGGGAACAGCCACATGCGCACCTTGATGCGTTCCGGGCATTCGCGTTCCAGGCGGCGGCGCAGGCGCAATTGAGAAATCGCAATCAGCAGGTAGACGAAGAGGATCAGAATGCCATAGGAATTGACGATGAAGGGGAACACCAGGTCGGACGACACATACGAGACGGCAATGGCGAAGTAGGCGAACAAGGTGCTGAACAGGATGGCGCGAATGGGCACGCCGTTCTTGCTCAGTTTTACCAGGCCCGTCGGTGCATCGCCGCGGCGCGTCAGCGCAAAGATCATGCGCGACGAGGCATACAGGCTGGAATTCAAGGCCGACAGCACCGCCGTCAGGATGATGGCGTTCATGATGTGCGCTGCGTACGGGATGTTCATCACTTTCAGTGCGCTGACGAATGGCGTGGCGATGGCCGGTGAATCCCAGGGCACGATGCAGACGACGACAAACATGGAGCCAACATAAAACATCAGCACGCGGGTGATGACGGAGTTGGTGGCGCGGGCGATGGCCTTGGCCGGATCCGACGTTTCGGCGGCAGCGATGGTGACGATCTCGGCGCCCGAATAAAAGGCCGTGGCGGCGACGGCGCCGCTGAGCACGGGGCCCCAGCCGTGCGGCATGAAGCCGCCGTGGCTGGTCAAAAAGCCCAGGGTCGGGATGCTGTTGGGCAAGCTGCCCGTGATGAACAGCGCGCCGACAAACAGGAAGACGACGATGGCGACCACCTTGATCGAGGCGAACCAGAACTCGAATTCGCCAAAGGCTTTCACCGAAAACAAATTGAGCACGGTCATCGAGACGAGCAGCACCAGGCTGATCGACCACGATGGCACGTCGGGCAGCCAGAAATTGACCAGTTTCGCGCCTGCAATGGCTTCCAGGGCCACGACGACGACCCAGAAATACCAGTACATCCAGCCGCTCATGAAGCCGAGGAATTTCGATACCTTGGGTTTGTCGTCGAAGGCCAGGCGCGCATATTCATAGAAAGAGCCGACCACGGGCAGGGACGACGCCAGCTCGCCCAGCATGCGCATGATCAGGACGACCAGGCCGCCCGTGAGCAGGAACGACAGGATGGCGGCCGGGCCGGCGGCCTTGGCGATGACGCCGCTGCCGACAAAGAGGCCGGCGCCGATCACGCCGCCAATGGCGATCATGCTCATGTGGCGTTGCTTCAGCGAATGCTGCAGGCCGGTGTTGTTGTGTGATTCGCTAATCATGTTTGTCTCCTAGTAATATCTGAAGCTCAGTGCGCCCTTGCCTGCTGCGGCTAAGTTACTGCCGCGCGGCATTCCTTTTTTCTTGGACAACACTGTCAAGCAGCATCGATACATCGTCTGAATCAGTCTGGTTGGCTGCCATCCATAAGTCAATCTGGAAATGCAGCGGCCCGGCGCGGTTGCCATGGGGCAAACGCGCTGGAGGATACTTGCAGGGTATGGCCGGGTTAAAAAACAGGAGCGGTGGCAACACTTGTGGCGCTGGCACCACTCCCGGGAACGTCTTACACCTTGCCCTTCCATGGCACGAGGGTACGTTCGAGGTAGCGCATCATCAAATCAAACAGGAAAGCAAAGAAGCCGATCACGATAATGCCCATGATCACGACATCGCTGGCCAGGAACTCGGAAGCGCTCAGCACCATGTAGCCGAGGCCGCGCGTGGCCGCCACCATCTCGCCGGCCACCAGGGTGGTCCAGCCGACGCCGATGCCGATACGCATGCCGGTGAGAATTTCCGGAATTGCCGCCCGCAGGATCACGTGCACGATCACCTGAAAACGCGTGGCGCCCATCGAGTACGCAGCGTGGATTTGCTCCAATGAAACAGAGCTGACCCCGGCGCGGGCCGCGATCGCCATCGGCGCGAAGATGGCCAGGAAGATCAGGTAGACCTTCGAAAACTCTCCGATGCCGAACCAGATAATGACCAGTGGCAAGTAAGCGAGCGGCGGCAGCGGACGGTAAAACTCGATCAAGGGGTCGAAAATGCCGCGCGCCACACGGTTCACGCCCATCATCACGCCGATGGGAATGGCGAACAAGCAAGCCAGGCCAAAGGCGCCGAACACGCGCGCCAGACTGGCGACAGTGTGTTCCCACAGGGTGGCGCCGCCGAAACCGGTGGTGGCCGCCATGATGAATTTCTCGTACACGGCTTGCGGCGAGGGCAGGAACAGGGGCTTGACCATGCCGGTAGCCGTCACGGCGAACCACAGTAGCAGCACGGCGATGACGGTGACGCTGGCAATGCGGCTGGAATTGCCCTGCCCCGGTGCGCCGAACGCTTCGCCTGGCATGGCGCAGCGAGGGGCGAACAGGCGCGCCAAGAAACCGGCGCGCTTGGCAGTGGTGGGAGGAAATCCCACGACGGATGGGCTATGCATGGGACACCTCCAGTTCCTTGTTCACAGCGCGCTCGTCGCCATAAATGATGTTGAGCACGGTTTCGCGCATCTTGATGAAGTCCGGGCTCGATTTCACGGCGCGCGCATCGCGGCATTCGAGGAAGCGCTTGTTGAAATCGAGCTCATACGTGTGCGTGATGCGGCCCGGACGGGGCGACATGACGATCAGCCGGTTCGCCAGGAACAGCGCCTCGTCGACGCTGTGGGTAATAAAGAAGAACATGGTGCTGGACTTGGCCCAGATATCGAGCAGCAATTCCTGGATGGTTTCGCGGGTCAGCGCGTCGAGCGCCGCCATCGGTTCATCCATCAGCAGCATGGCTGGATTGCTGGTCAGGGCACGGGCGATGCCGACCCTCTGCTGCATGCCGCCCGACAATTGATAAATCATGTTGTCGTGAAAATCCTTCAAGCCCACCAGCGCCAGGTTCTTGGCCGCCTGTTCGCGCCGCACGGCTTTCGGCACGCCTTGCAGCTTGAGGCCGAATTCCGCGTTTTCCATCACGTTCAGCCAGGGCAGCAAGGCATGTTTCTGGAACACCACGCCACGGTCGGCGCCCGGCCCTTCCACCTTGTTGCCGCCCAACATGATTTCACCCTTGGACGGGGCGATAAAACCCGCCATCAGGCTCAGCAAGGTTGTTTTACCGCAACCCGAAGCGCCCAGCGCGACGACGAAATCGCCACTATTGATGGTCAGATTGATATTATTTAAGGCGTGTACGCGTTCACCGGCCGTCTTGCCCGGATAAATCACGCTGACATCCTTGACGTACAGGTTTTCCATCATGTCCCCGCATAGGTGGTGTAACTTCAGTTCAACGTATTCTGTTCAGTCAGCGCGCCCGCAGGCGCGCCATCGCACAACGTTTACTTCAGCAGGCCAGCAGCCTGTGCATACTTGGGTGTGACATATTTGGCGTAGTCTGTTGCCAGGGTGTCGATCTTGCCTTCGCCCTTCAAGAATTGCGCGGTGGCCAGCAAGGCTTGCGCCACGCCGCCTTTCGCGCCGCCGCCCAGCCAGGCGGGCGACGCCTGGTCCTGCAGCGAAGGATAGGCATACAGGGCCACGGAAGCGGCCACGTCCTTGGCGGCGGCGCCCGAATGCTTGACGTTGGCTTTGACTTGCGGTGAATCGACGGTCCACGCCTTCGGATTGGCGCGGTAATCGGCATCGGCAGCCGCCATCACCTTGACGAACTTGGCCATGAAGTCGGGGTTCGCTTCGCCCCAGGCGCGCTCGACGGCCATGCCGTCAAAGGTTGCCTTGCCCTTCTTGCTCAGTTCGCCGGAGGTAACCAGCACCTTGCCGTTTTGCTTGAGTTTGCTCAAGGCCGGGTCCCACACGAAGGCCGCATCGATGTCGCCCCGTTCCCAGGCGGCGGCGATCTGGTTCGGCTGCATGTTGAGCAGTTTCACTTCGGATGGCTTGATGCCCCAGGTTTCCAGCGCGAACATGGTGTGGAAGTGCGTGGTGGAGACAAATGGCACGGCGATCTTCTTGCCGCGCAAGTCCGTGGGCTTGCTGATGCCGGCGCCATTGCGCGCCACCATCGCTTCGGCTTCGTTGATGTCGTCGATGATCCAGAACAGCTGCAAGTCCACGCCACGGCTGACGGCGGCCGTCAGCGGGCTCGAACCGATGACGCCGATCTGCACGTCGCCCGAGGCCATGCCCGTGGCCACCTTGGCGCCCGAGTCGAACTTGCGCCAGTTGATCTTGTAGCCGGTGGTTTTTTCAACTTCGCCGCTGGCGATGGCCACCAGGAAGGGACCGTTGATTTCCTGGTAGGCAATCGTCACTTCCTTGCCTTGCGCAAAAGCCGTACCGCTGGACGCGGCGATGACGCCCAGCGCCAGGGTGCCCAGGACGGCGCGGCGCATCGATGAAAAAACAGTCTTGCTCGTGCTTTTGCTCGGGGTTTTGCTCGTAATTGTGTTCATGTCTCACTCCAAGTTTATTGTTATGTGAACGTGCGGGCAATCGCTGCTCCTTGCGGAACAGGCACCGCTGGTTGATCTTCGTCAACACATGCGGCGGCTTGAACGACAGTGCTGCTGTTAGAAAACTTCATCCTTCAAGTGATACCAGCGGTACAGGAAGCGCTGGCCCAGGCGGCGGAACGGGGCGAAGGCTTGCGACTCGACCAGTTCCATCATGTTGGGATACGGCAATTTCGAGTTGAAGATCGGCAAGCCCGTGTCGCTGGCCTTGCCGGCGATGCGCTCGGCCATGCGCCGCCCTGCCTGGGCCGAATACATGACGCCGTTGCCGCCGTAGCCGAGCGAGTAGAAAATCGACTGCTTCGGGTCGGGTTGCACGATGCGCGGCATCATGTCGTGGCTGACGTCGACCCAGCCCCACCACGAATAATCGATGCCGATGCCGGCCAGCGCGGGGAACTTGCGGTGCAGGTCGTGGACCAAGGATTGCTCATACTTGCCTTCCGGCGCGTCGGCGCCCGTAATGGCGCTGCGGCTGCCGATCTGCACGCGGTTGTCCGGCATCAAACGGTAGTAATGGCGCAGGATGCGCGTATCCGTGAGCACCTGGTGCGTACGGAAGTTGCAAGCCTCGATTTCCGACTTGGTTAGCGGCCGCGTGACGATCGAGTTCGACAGGATCGGCAGCAAGCGGTTTTTCACTTGCGGATGCAGATGGGGCGAAGTGTAGCCGCCCGTGGCCACGGCCACGGCGCGGGCGCGCACCACGCCGCCCGGCGTTTGCAGATAATGCACGCCGTTGCGCGTTTCCCAGCCCATCACGGGACTCGATGGATGCACCTTCGCGCCCAGCGCGCGCGCCTTGCGCAGGTAGCCGAAGGCCAGCTTGCCCGCGTGGATGCCGATGCCTTCCGGCTCGTGCAGCGCGCCGGCTGCTTCCTTGTCGTCCACATACTCGCGTTTGACGGTGTCGGCGTCGAGGATGCGGGCGTCATAGTTGAAGATCTCCCGCATCAGCTTGGCTTCTTTTTCAAGCGCAGGCATGGCTTTCGCTTTGTGGGCGATATACAGGTGGCCGCCCGGCTGCGGGTCGCAGTCGATGTCAGCCGTGATCTTCTTGAACGTTTCCATCGCATCGCACACTTCCGTGTGCAACTTGAGGGCGGTTTCCAGGCCGTAGCGCTCTATCCACTGCGAGCGCTTGAGGCGGCCCGTCGTGCATTGCGCCTGGCCGCCGTTGCGCGTGCTGCAGCCCCAGCTGACGCGGTTCGCTTCGAGCACGGTGGCCTTGATGCCGTGTTCCTGAGCCAAAAAGATGGCGCAGGTCAAGCCCGTGAAGCCGGAACCGATGATGGCCACGTCGACGTCGATGTCATGCGTGATGGGGCCGTCGTCTGCCGGCGGCTCGCCTGCCGTGCCGATCCAGTAGGTCGGCGCGTAGGCATTGCCGTGGCCGGGGCGCTGCGCCACCAGCGGATCGTAGGCAGGATCGTAAGGCGTGCGGGCGGCGGTGCTGCTGCTACCAAGTACGCCAGGTGGAGTGTCGACAGGTTTGTTCATGGTCATTCCTGGTGAACGTGCTGGCTCAGGCTTTGGCAGCGGTGACGACCGGAGGGCGATCCTTGCGGAAGGCGTTCTTCACGGCGATCTTGCCATCGCGGAAGGTAAAGATATCGACCATGCGCGCCTCGATGCGCGTGCCATCGATCTTGCTGCCGGCAAAGGTCGATTCCGTCACGCCGCGCTCGCCGCTGACGAAATGCTCAGGCTCCAGCCAGGCGGCGTCCGGGAAGGTTTGCCAGGCCAGCTCAAAGCCGGCGCGCACGGCGTCGCGGCCAATGAAACTCTTGCCCAGCAAATCAGGACCGGCCACGGCGTGAAATTGGCAGTCATCCGTCATGGCGGCCATCAAGGCCTCGATATCGTGGCGGTTCCACGCATCGCCGAACGCTTGCAGGAAATCGACGCTGACAGCGTCCGTAGTAACAGCTGTAGGTGCGCATGTGTTCATTTTTGTCTCCATGATTCAAATTTGGTACTTCACGTTCCGTTTTTTGGTATTTTTATTGAATTTAAGCTGAAAGTCTGTGCTTGTCAAATCAAATAATTCAAATACCGGGACGGTTTGTATTCTTTATTGAAATTTCGATGCCCAAGTAACAATGTGTGAGAATTTCGTCACACTGTTACCCGGGCCAGGACTTGCTACGATTTAGACGTAGTCTTTGTACTTGTCCAGGTGACGGATGGGCTTACTCAGCGCATCACGGCGGAACGGGTCGCCCAGTTCGCGCGTGCACATGATTTCGATGATGGTAGTCTTGCCTTCATTC